>CAMHFA010000036.1 GCA_946184255.1 uncultured Bacteroidales bacterium | reverse complement strand
GCCGACAATGTGAAGAGGTTCCACTTCGATGCCGACAAGAAGCCGGTACTGGTGGTAGAATATGGCCAGAGCATAGGTGAACTTGAGAGCGTGCCTGCGATCAAAAGGATGGTACGCCAGGAGAAAGAAAACAACTAACTGACTATTATCGATGGAAAGAAGGACTAGAGTAAGATTCGCTCCCAGCCCGACGGGACCCCTCCACATAGGCGGAGTACGTACGGCACTATATAATTACCTTTATGCCAAGCAGAAAGGCGGAGACTTCATCATAAGGATAGAAGACACAGACTCCCACAGGTTCGTACCTGGGGCCGAGGAATATATCATCGAATCCCTCAACTGGTGCGGTATCATCCCTGACGAAGGAGTGGACACTACTGGGAAGATTGTCGAAGAAGCGAGCCCCAGGCATCCGCATGCCCCGTACCGCCAGAGCCAGCGCAAGCCGATATATCGGAAATATGCCGAGCAACTCATAGCCAATGGCTATGCCTATTATGCCTTCGACACTGCCGATGAGCTCGCCAATGCCCGTTCTGAGGCTGAAGCCGCAAAGGAAACGTTCATCTACAATCAGACCACCAGGGAGAAGATGCGCAATTCCCTCACCCTTCCTGAAGACGAGGTGAAGAGACTGCTCGAAGAGACCACAGACTGGACTATCCGTTTCAAGATGCCGGTCGATTCCATAGTCAAGATGGATGACCTGATCCGCGGCCACATCGAGGTCAACACTTCTACCCTTGACGACAAGGTGCTCTGGAAAAGGGCTGATGAACTCCCGACATATCACCTGGCCAACATTGTCGATGACCATCTGATGGATATTTCCGAGGTCATCAGGGGTGAGGAGTGGCTTCCTTCCCTTCCCCTTCATTACATGCTCTACAAAGCATTCGGATGGGAAGACACAATGCCACGTTTCGCACACCTCTCCCTCCTCCTGAAGCCTGTAGGCAACGGGAAGCTCAGCAAGAGGGACGGAGACAAGATGGGATTCCCTGTTTTCCCCCTGAAGTGGGTCAATCCCGAAGGAGAAGTATCCCGCGGCTACCGCGAGGACGGCTATTTCCCCGAGGCCTTCGTCAACATGCTGGCAATGCTCGGGTGGAACCCGGGAAACGACAGGGAAATGTTCACAATGGAAGAACTGATAGGCGCATTCTCCCTTGACAAGGTACAGAAGGCCGGTGCGAAGTTCAATCCCGAGAAAGCCCACTGGTACAACAGGGAATACCTTAGGCTGAAATCGGATGAAGAACTCACTGAACTCCTGGTTCCAGTACTGGAAGAGCACGGGATGAACGTGGTTGAGTGCCCCAAATGCGCCCTGACAGCCGGAGCTGTCTTCAACGTTGCCGGTGCAGACATGGAGAAACACATATTCACAAAGGAATATGTCCGCAACGTCGTCTCCTTCACCAAGGAGAGGGCTACCTTCGTAAAGGATTTCTGGGACATCGCCCATTACCTCTTTGCCGCTCCCGAGGAATTCATCCAGAAAGACGTGGACAAATTCTGGAAACCGGAGATAGCCGAAAATGTCCTCAAGGTGAAGGACTTCCTGGCAGGCTTTGACGGAGAATGGTCGGTAGGATCAATTGAAACAGCACTGGAGGAATTCATCAAGGGAAACGAATGGCCGATGGGAAAGGTCATGAATGCCCTGCGTCTGACCCTCGCAGGAAGTGCGAGCGGTCTCGGAATAGCCGACATAGTCTCACGCATCGGAAAGGCAGAGACTTTGAGACGTATCGCTTTCGCCTCAGAAAAACTCGGATAGCTTAAATAGCGAACCTGTCACCCGGGGATTCCCATTACAACCGGAATGGCGATCCAGTCCGTCTGGATTGTCCCGAAGCCGTATTTGACCTTGGCTTTGATAAAGATATTGAAGCCATCAGTGAGGCCGACGGTGCTGAACCTACACATAAGGAAGCCGTGCCTGTTTGCTGGAAGTTTTACCTCACCTCCTCCAGAGGGATCCTTGACGGTAGTGGCCCCTGCTCCAGTCTGGATAAGGGTGATGCTCTTAGGAAGGGGCTGTCTAGTACCGTTCAGGTCACATTCGGCATTGTCAATATCTACGGTGAACTCAAACGGCCCGTAATAACCCCAGTAATCTGGGTATTCATCGAAACTCCTGCCCCTCCAGTCAGTTACCGTTATAAGGCTGTCAATGTCGATGTAAGAGCCTTTTTCTCCAAAATCCACAACGTACACAAAGCATTCGCCCGATACCCCGGGAGAGGTCCCCTCTACAACTTCAACCTCCGCAACTGACTCTGATTCGTCAGGCGTTATTTCAGGTTCAACGGTTTCCGGGTCGTTTTCAGTTATTTCAGATTCCGGTTCTTCCAGAGTTTCAGCCTGTTCAGGTTCTTCAGCCTGTTCAGGTTCTTCAGTTGATTCGACTGCCTCCGGTGTTTCTTCAACCCCTTCAGGGATGATCTCGGCAGCAACTTCAGGGACCTGCTCCAAGTCCACGGTTATCGTGCAGATATTGCTGACTACTCCACCAGCCGAAGCCCGAATGACTGCAATGCCGACCTTATGTACCTGAATCTCGCCATTCTCAACGGTGACTACAGACGGATCACTGCTGGACCAGCTGATACCGTCATAATCCGCAGCAGAGGGCTCCACAACGGCAACCAACTTTGCGGTCTCACCTACCTTGAGAGTCAGAGCACTCTCGTTCAGATGGACTGCCATCACATAGATCCCCTTGCTGCATGAAACCAAGAACAGCAAGAGTGACAGGACGGTGCAGGACAAAACTATTCGGGTACGTGCCATAGTCGTTGTGGATAAATGTTCTATTTTTTCTTCAGTGCCTTCCTGAGTGTCGGGAGGACATATTCAGTGTAACGTACCATCCCAAGGTCGGTGAAATGGGTGCCGTCAACCGTGGCTTCGCCATCCAAGCCGAGCATCCTATCTCCCTTGATGTAGTAGATCTTCTTCTCTCCGGCTTTCTTGAGTTTCTCGTAAACAGCCTTCATGGAAGCGTTGCGTGCCTGGACATCGGCAGCCCTTTCCTTGTCAAAGACTAGATGTGGGTAATTGGGATTCTCGATGAAAATGACAGGGACGTCAGGATGGGCATCCCTGAGAATCCGGAAAAACCTTTCCTCTTTCTCGTCGATTGTCGGAGCATCCGAATTCGGGACATTGTCCAGGACAAAGACTGCAGGATCCTTGACCTGCGCCATCAGTTCTGCTATCTCATAATCGAGGATAGCGTTCCCGCTGAACCCGAGATTCACGACTTCCTTGTCCAGTACACGTGAAATGATGTTGGTGAAAGCCATTCCGGGCCTGTTGGCACAGCCGCCCTGGAGAATGCTTGATCCGTACATCACTATAGGCGAGCCTTTCCTTGGACTGTTTATTGCCGGCTGATCGATGACCGAACCTTCATCAACCCCTATTTCCAGCTTCCTAACTCCTTCGTATAGCGAAAGATAGACGATATATTCCCTCATCACAGGCTCCATATTGCTGATGATGAGCTGGTCATTCACTATCTCTTTTGCGGGCCTTGCACTCTTGACGAAACGCCATTTGCCGTCAACCGGATCCTGGGAATATAGATCCAAGCCCCTGGTGCCGGTGTCGGTCATATGGTTCATAGAATGAAGCCCGAAGGACTCCCAACGAAGGCGGATCGAGGTCGAGTTCGACCTGAACCTGACAGAAATACCAGCAGAATGATGGGCAAGATCCCAGACTGGTTTCCTGATCACCCCTTCAAGGGAGGCGGGAAGCCTCTCGTATGTAGCAGAAGTGTTCTCTATCGCCTTTCCGTAAATCGGGAAAGAAGCGGCGTCATAATATACTGACTTGGAACTCTCCTGAGCGTTGGCCAATGAAAATGAGACCAGAAACAGGGAGATTATGGAAAGGATTCTGGAAGCAGGTTTCATATCGCAAATATAATAAAATCATTATATTTATGGTATGGGAAGAATCTTGACAACCTTGCTCGCGCTGGCTCTCTGCATCGGCGCCCGGGCTGAAAACTGGAAGCCATCCGAGTGGCCGGTACTGAAGCATTACGACAAAGACCATCTAGAAAGAATAGCTCTTCCGCTCGGCGGTATCGGCACCGGTACGGTATCCCTGGGAGGCCGTGGTGAGATCCGGGACTGGGAGATAATGAACGTTCCCGGCAAAGGCAACAGTTCGACAGTGACAGGGAACGACGCTCCCCTTTTCGCCATATTCACCAAGACGGGACAAGAGAGTCAGACAAGGCTTCTCGCCGGTCCTCTTTATCCTCAGGAGTATCTGCATTACGAAGGACGGCCGGTCGACCACCATGGTCTGCCCCGTTTCGGGGAGGCATCCTTCGATGCAGCCTATCCTTTCGGCCAGGTTAACCTGAGCGATCCTTCCATGCCTGTGAAGGTCAGGATCAAGGGATTCAATCCGCTGATTCCGGGAGACTCCGAATCCAGCGGTCTCCCTCTGGCTGTCCTGAGCTACGAAGTGACAAACACTTCCGGTGTTCAAATGGAGGTAGCCGTTTGCGGTGCAATCCGCAACTTTATCGGCCGGGACGGGCAGGATTATACCCTAAACTGGAAGGGCGACAGGATTCCAACAGGAGCTAAGGGGAACAAGAACGAGTTCCGGGAGTCCGGGCAAGTCAGGGGAATATATTTCCGCACCGAAGGAGTGGACCCGAATGACAAGGCCTGGGGCAACTTCAGCCTCACCACCGACAGTCCCGACCAAGTGACCTTCCGCACCTTCACTACCGATAACAACTGGTCCAATTCCATGCTCAACTTCTGGGATGATCTGAGCGATGACGGCCTTATCTCCAATCCGGAGGCAAGCATCCGTCATTCGGTAGGGAATGACCAGGACCCGATGGGAGCACTGTCCGTCAAGGCTGTACTGAAGCCGGGTGAGACAAGATGCTTCAATTTCTTCCTGACCTGGAATTTCCCTAACAGGAAAGCCTGGTCAAGCGAGACAGTAGGCAACTACTACAGCACCCTTTACCACGATTCATGGGAATCTGCCCTTCATTTCATCCCCCGTATAAATGAACTGGAGAGCAGGACTCTTTCCTTCCTGGATGCTTTCCTTTCCTCCTCCCTGCCTGATGTGGTCAAGGAAGCAGCATTGTTCAACTTAGCCGTCCTGCGGTCCCAGACAGTCTTCAGGGTAGAGGACGGACACATGCTGGGTTGGGAAGGAGTGATGGATCACTACGGATCCTGCGCCGGATCCTGCACCCACGTCTGGAACTATGAAGTGGCCACTCCCTTCCTGTTCGGTGACCTTGCCCGGACCATGAGGGATGTTGAATTCCGCTTCGCGATGAATCCAGACGGTGCCATGGACTTCAGGGTAAACCTGCCGCTGGGATCGAAACCGGACCCCAACCAGATCGCAGCCGACGGCCAGATGGGATGCATAATGAAACTCTACAGGGAATGGCAGCTGAGCGGTGACAACGGATTCCTGGAGGAATACTGGCCTGCATGCAAAAGTGCATTGAGCTTTGCATGGAAGGAGAAAGGCTGGGACGGCAACTGCGACGGAGTCATGGAAGGCTCTCAACATAACACGATGGATGTCAATTACTTCGGGCCAAATCCCCAGATGGGTTTCTGGTACATGGGCGCACTCAGAGCCGCTGAAGAGATGGCAAAGGCCATGAAAGACAAGGACTTTGAAAAGAAATGCCACAGTCTGTTCGAAGCCGGAAGCGCCTGGATGGATGCGAATCTTTTCAACGGAGAGTACTATGAACACAAGATCACAGACCCGGAGACCTTCCTGCTCCTCCCTGAAGGCTCGGAGAAGACCCCGCCATTCCAGCTAGGGAAAGGTTGCCTGCTGGACCAGTTGGTGGGACAGTACATGGCCCACATCTGCGGACTCGGCTACCTTGGAGACAAAGACCATATCCGCAAGACCCTTGAAAGCATTATGAAGTACAACTTCGTGCCGGACGTAAGCGGTTCGTTCAACAACATGCGTTCCTACGTAATGGGGCATGAGGCTTGCCTCCTGATGGCTTCCTGGCCCAAAGGAAGGCTTGAAGTGCCATTCCCCTACTTCCCGGAGGCCATGACAGGATTTGAATATTGTGCTGCGACCGGAATGCTCTACGAAGGGATGGAAGCCGAGGGGCTCAAGTGTATCGGGGCCATCAGGGAACGCTTCGACGGGGCTCGCCGCAATCCTTTCGACGAACCTGAATGCGGCAAGCACTACGCCCGTTCAATGGCCAGCTGGTCGGCAGTCATTGCAATGAGCGGATTTAATTATTCCGGGGTGGAAAAGAGGTTCTGCATCACCGGAAAGCCTGGCAAATGGTTCTGGAGCAACGGCTCTGCATGGGGAACAGTAACGGTCGCCCAGGACAGGGCGACCGTCGAAATCATTGAAGGTTCGCTGGAAATAGATTCCTTCTTCTGCGGAGGCAGAAAGTTCAAGAAGCTAAAAAACGTACCTTACACCTATACCAAGGGTTAGGAGACCGTTTTCACGAATCTTACCTTCACCTAGCATGAGACGGGGACGCAAGCTTACCGAAAACTGAAGCGGGAAGTCGAAGATGTACTCAAGTCCGACATTGCCGACAATTCCGGCATAGACCACATTCTCGTACTTTCCGCTGTCCCAGACCGCCACGCTGGCTCCTGGGCCTGCATAAAAGCCCCACTGGCCGGATGAAGTCCAATCCGGATGGGCAATCATGAAATTATACACTCCGTCAAAGTGGAAAGCATTGGTGCTGAACGCGTCATCCAGACCCAGTTCGAATTCCAGGAAGTCGGAACCACTTCCGACATAGTTCTCATAACTGATGTCCATACCATAGTTTCCTACGCGTCCACCGATAGCCTTTGGCTGGGCAGAGGCCACGACAGCCATACCCAGGACCGCGGCGATAATGATTAAAGTCCTTTTCATAATCTTTCCAAAGTTTAACAGAACGGTTTCAGCAAAAACTATACAAGACCGGAGAACCCCATGAATGCCATGGCCAGGATTCCGCAGGTGATAAGGGCAATAGGGACTCCCTTGAACTGCCGGGGAACCTCGTTCATCTCAAGATGCTCCCTCAGACCTGCAAACAGGATCAGCGCCATGCCATAACCGATAGCGGTAGCGAAAGCATAGACCACTGATTCTCCCAGATTCAGCATATGTGCAGTTCCACCGCCGAAGGTGAATTCCTTGGTCACAACATTAAGGGCCACACCGAGTACGGCGCAGTTAGTGGTGATAAGCGGCAGGAAAATACCCAGTGCCTGATAGAGCGAAGGACTGATCTTCTTCAGGACTATCTCAACCATCTGTACGAGGGTTGCAATCACCAGGATGAAGGCAATGGTCTGAAGGAATGTGAGTCCGAACGGCATCAGCAGGTACTTGTTGATCAGGTAGGTCACCAGAGTCGCAAGGGTGATGACGAAGACCACGGCACCGGACATTCCAGTTGCTGTCGACAACTTGCTGGAGACTCCGATAAACGGACATGTGCCCAGGAACTGGGCCAGCATGATGTTATTGACGAATATCGCCGAAATTATAATGAGGAAATATTCCATGACCTAGTTCTTTTTTGCGATTTTGTTGAAAAGTACCATAAGATAACCAAGCGCGAGGAAAGCACCGGGAGCCATTACGAAGACAAGGAGACCGTCACCGGAAATGAACTTCCAGCCGAAGGCGGATCCGCTTCCGAGTATCTCGCGGACGAGACCGAGGACAGTAAGGCTCATTGTGAAACCGAAACCGATTCCCAGGCCATCCAAGGCTGAATCGACTATTCCGTTTTTGCTTGCGAATGCCTCAGCACGACCGAGGACGATGCAGTTCACAACAATCAGCGGGATGAACAGGCCCAAGGTTTTGTACATGTCTGGAGTGTAGGCCTGCATGGCGAACTGGAGAATCGTCACGAAGGTGGCGATAACGACTATATAGACAGGAATATGTACCTTGTCGGGAACCAGTGGCGCTATGGCCGAAATAACAATATTGGAGAGCACAAGGACGAACAGGGTGGCAAGTCCCATGCTCATACCATTTATGGCCGATGTCGTTGTGGCCAGTGTCGGGCAAAGTCCAAGGAGAAGAACGAAAGTAGGATTCTCCTTGAAGAAACCTTTGGTGAAAATATTAAGTTTTCTCTTGCTCATTGCCTATTCTCCTTTTATGGTCTTGAAAGCTTCGACGGCATTCTTGACTGCGAGGGAATATGCCCTCGAAGTAATTGTCGAAGCGGTGATTGCGTCAACGTCCCCACCGTCTTTCTTGACAGAAAGGATCTTCTCTGAAGGA
>CAMHFA010000035.1 GCA_946184255.1 uncultured Bacteroidales bacterium | reverse complement strand
ACGGCTGGTGAGCCTGTCGAACCACAGTGGCCAGGATATCTTCAATCTCTGTCTCGGTGAATCCACCCTTGGTCTCTTCTGCACCAAGATGCAGTTCCATAAGAACATCTATCACCTTATCGTTCTCACGTCCCCATCTTTCAACGGCATCAAGGAGATGCCTTGAATCTATCGATTCTACAAGGGAAGCATAGGGCAGCACAAGTTTCAGCTTGTTTGTCTGGAGATGCCCTATGAAATGCCATTCAATGTCCTCTGGCAACTGGCCAACCTTCGAAGCGAATTCCTGGGGACGATTCTCCCCAAAGCGTCTCTGTCCTGCACCGTAGGCAGCCATTATCTCTTCGCAGGGGTGGAATTTGGAAACTGCCACCAGTTTTACTCCTGGCGGCAGTTCCTTATAGACTCTTTTGAGATTATCTTCTACCATTCTTCTTGGCCTGTTCCTTCTGCATCTGTGCCTGCATCTTCTGGGCTTCTTCCAGACGCTGCTGCCACTTGCTCTTGGGTTGTTTCTTACCCTCGGTAGCCTTGAGCCTGGCCTGGATCTCCTCAGGATGGACGAACCATTTCTTGATCACCCATGTCTCCAGCATAGTGATAAGGTTGGAGAGAAGGTAGTAGTAACTAAGACCTGAAGACAGGCTGTTACAGATGAAGTACATCATGATAGGCATCATCCAGACGCTCATGAAGCGCATCGAAGCCATCTGAGGGTCATCGCTGCCTGGCTGCGAAGCAGTGGTGAGTTTCGAATAGAAGAACATCGAAACCGCCATCAGTAGGGCGAACAGCGAAATATGGTCTCCCAAAAGGGGCACCCTGGTGCCAAAGTTGATGATGGAATCATAGGCACTCAAGTCCTCAGCCCAAAGGAAGGGCTGCTGGCGAAGCTCTATGGAAGCCGGGAAGAACCGGAACATTGCCCACAGGATCGGGAACTGGAGAATCATCGGGAGACAGCCGCCCATGGGGCTGATTCCCGCCCTCTTGTAAAGGTCCATCTGGGCCTGCTGCTTCTTCATGGCATCCTCCTGCTTGGGATACTTCGCACTGAGCTTGTCAATCTCAGGCTTGATGGCCTGCATCTTGGCCGATGAAGAATATGACTTGTAAGCGAAAGGAAGCACGACCAGCTTGATCAGAATGGTCATTATGAGGATGATGATTCCGAAGTTGGAGATAAACCTCCTGAGCCAGTCGAACAAGGGGATGATCACATACTTTGTGAACAGTCCAACGACACTTCCTCCCAACGGGATCATCCTCTCGTACTTCTGGTCGTACGACTTGAGGGTCTTGTAGTGGTTGGGTCCGAAATAGAATTCAAAAGGAACGACAGTCTCATGCTGTCCCGGCTGGAAGTCAGTCCTGACTTTGGCCTGGCAAGCCATGAGGTTATGGTCAGCATCATCCTCGGGGAAGAACTTGATGTCGAAATCCGCTGAAGCATATTCCTTCTTCGCTCTGAAGATAGCAGAGAAGAACTGCTGCTGGAAAGCGAACCAGGAGATCCTGTTGTCCACCCTCTTGCTGGTGCTGCGGGAACGTCCCATGTCGGAGGGTTTCTTCTCGCCCGAGAAATAATAGTTCAGCTTGGAGTACTGGCTCTCGTTCTTGTAGCCCTTCTCCATCCTGGGGATGGTCATCGAATAGTCGATGTCCAGGGAGAACACGTTCTTGGGGATGATATTCTCCATACCTATGAAAGAAAGGTCATTGGAGACTATATATTCACCCTCGCGGATCGCATATCTCTGCTGGATGTAACCACCTCCGGAGAAAGGAAGACGCATCACTACCGAAGTGTCTGTCTTCTCAGTAACGGTGAAGTTGAACTCGGAAGTGTTGATCATCTCTCCGGCATACACCTGAACGCCTAGATGGCTCATCTCAGGCTTGAAGAGATAAAGGTCTTCTCCTCCGTAGGTCTTGTAATCCTTCAGCTTTGCAGAATAGGGCTGTCCACCCTTTGTGGTGAATGCCACTTCGAACAAGTCATTGGAAAGGGTGATAATCTCCCCTTCTCCCGAGTGGGATGCCTCAAGCAGGGAATCCTTGTAGATCGGCTTGGCATCAGGTGAAAGGCCTTCTGCCACTTCCTGCCCTTCAACCCCGCTCAAAGCAAGGGCAGAATCACGGGCAGCAGCTTCAACTGCAGCAATCGAATCAGCACGGAACCTTTCGACTGCCGCTATGGAATCCAATTGGGCCTGATAGGCCGCCTGTTTCTGGTATTGTTTGTTTTGATAGAAGGTAAAGCCGAACAGGAGCAATCCCATCAGGACAATACCGATAATTGTATTCTTGTCCATTACTTACTTCTCTTCTTCGCCCTCCTGAGCCTTTAGAATCTTGGCCTCAAGTTCCTTGAGTTCCTGCTTTGCCGCATCGATGCGGTCCTGCATCTGCTTGATCAGCGGCTCGGAATTCTTGGAAGCGGAGAAGAAACCTATGTTGTTTTCATATGTGACGATGTCCTGCTGGAGCTTATTGTATTCCTGGACGAGGCGGTCCTTCTCACTCATAGGCTTCCTGGAGGAACCGATTCCACGGCCTTCAGACCTTGGCCTTCTTGTGGAGAAGTCAGGGAACTTGGCCTGGAAAGCTTCTGAATAGGCTTTCTGGACGCTCTCCTTCTCCTTGTAAGGAACGAATCCGATAGCGCGCCATTTCTCGGCGAACTCCCTTGCTGCCTCCTGGTCTGCCTCAGGATCCTTGGATTCATAGGCATTGATCTCATCAATCAAGGCCTTCTTGGCCTTCAGGTTGGCATAGTAGTCGTTCTCAGGCTTGGCGTTCTTGTCCCTCTCGGTGAAGAACTCGTCGCAAGCAGCCCTGAACCTCTTCCAGAGCTGCTCGGACTTCTTGCGGGGAACCGCACCGATTTCCTTCCACTGCTTCTGGAGGTCGATGAGAGCCTCGGTTGTCTTCTTCCACTCCTTGCTGTCCTTTAAGGCCTCAGCCTTCTCGATCAAGGAGAGCTTCTTCTCCATGTTCTCATTCATGGAATCCTTGAACTGGGCATAATAGTCCCGCTTACGGGCAAAGAACTTGTCGCAGGCAGCGCGGAAACGGTCGTAGATCTTCTGATTCTCCTTCTTGGTCGCGAAACCGATTGTCCTCCACTTCTTCTGGATCTCCTCGATCTGGGCAGAGAGCTGGTTCCACTCATTGGAAGACTTGACTTCCTTCTCGGCGATGGCCTCAACCTCTTCGCACAGCTTGGCCTTCTCCTCGAGATTCTCCTGCTGCTTTTCTTTTTGTCCTTCGAAATAAGCCTGGTACTTCTTGTTGATCACGGCAGTGGCAGCCTTGAAGCGGTCCCAGATAGAATCCCGGAACTCCTTGGCCACGGGGCCGAACTCCTTCCACTGCTCATGGAGTTTCTGGAGCTCACGGAACGCCTCGACGACATTCTCGTTCTCTGCAAGTTTTTCAGCAGCCTGGCAGAACTCCTCCTTTGCCTCGAGGTTCTTCTTGAAGTCAAGGTCGCGAAGGTCGCGGTTGATCTTGACCATGTCGTAGAACTTCTCCACATAGAACTGATAGGTGTCGTTAAGATCCCGGAACTTGGTTGCCGGAACCGGACCTATCTCCCTCCAGCGGTTCTGGAGTTCCCTGAAAGCAGGGAATGTTGAGCTGATGTCTTCCTGCTTTTCGACGAGGGTCTTGAGATCCTCGATCACAGCCTGCTTCTTTATGAAGTTGTTCTCTCTCTGGGCATCCTGCTGACGATTGTATTCGGCACGCTCTTTCTTATAATTGGCATAGACTCCCTTGAAGGCTGTCTCAATGGCCTCGAAAGGATTGTCGCGCTCCTCGACCGGAGCCGGAGCGACTTCCTCGATAACATCTTCCCTTGAGGACGGCTCGTCCACCTTGGCTCCGAGACCCGCCTCGGCCTTCTCCTTCGAAAGCCTCTTATAGAAAGCCGACTTGATAGCCTCGGCTTCCTTGTACCTTCTCATTCTGTTATCATCCTGCGAAAGTTTGTCGAACATGTCTGAGAGCTCGGCCAGCGACAGGCTGCCGAGATCCACAGGGGCCTCTTCAACAACATCGGACACTTCCTCGTCCACTTTTTCCTCAACCGTCTCCACCACTTTTTCAACCACCTCTTCCGCGACAACTTCCGCTGCTTTCTCTACATCTGGGGTAATGTTGACCTCAGGAACATTTTCTTCACTCATAATCAAATCTTTAGAGAGTTACACTTGTTTTGTGTGCCTAATTGGCATTTTACAAATATACCTAAAAAAAACAATTAAAAAAGTTATTTTTGCAAAAGGAAACTTTTACCCTATGCGCATCGACATCCTTACAGTCGTTCCAGAGCTGCTGGAAAGCCCCCTGAGCCATTCCATAGTCGGAAGGGCAATCAAAAAAGGACTTGTAGAAATATATGTCCACAACCTTCGAAAGTACGGCATCGGTCCCCGTGCCAATGTCGATGACTACTCCTATGGCGGCGATGCCGGAATGGTCATGATGATCGAACCGGTGGACAGGATGATCTCCGAATTGAAGGCGGAAAGGGAATATGACGAAGTGATCTATCTCTCTCCGGACGGGGAAAGGCTAACCCAGGGAATATCCAACGAGCTGTCCCTCAAGGAAAACCTCATCCTCCTCTGCGGTCACTACAAGGGAATAGACCACCGTATCAGGGAGCATCTGGTCACAAGGGAAATCTCTGTCGGAGACTATGTTGTGAGCGGTGGGGAAATCCCGGCCGCACTATTGGCAGATTCTATAATCAGGCTTATCCCAGGCGCCCTGACAGATGAGACCTCCGCCCTCAGCGACAGCTTCCAGGATGGTCTCCTGTCCCCTCCCGTCTATACCCGTCCCGCAGATTACAAAGGTTGGAAGGTTCCAGAAGTACTTCTCAGCGGAAACCCTAAGCTTATCAGGGCCTGGCAGGATGAGCAGGCTCTCCAAAGGACGAAAGAGCTTCGCCCCGAACTTCTGAAAGGTTAACTGAGATTCCTCCCGTGACAGAAACGATAGGATATCCCGCTCCCGCAGGGGCAGGGATCGTCCGCTGGTACAGGACGGATGTACAATCCCATCAGGGGATTCTTTCGGATCATGGCAGACACCGGATCTTCCTCGGACTGAAGGATTACCTTCAGGCAGTTGACCTCGTTGGCAGAATGTCCCAGAAGAAGCCACTTCGGAAGGCAGTTGGCATAAGCGGCGACAACCTCCATGCAGGCATTGTAATCCTCGAAAGCCTCTATCTTGTCCTGCATCCTTGAAACAGCTGAGAAGATCGCCTCTGTCGAGCCCTCTCCACCAGTCATCTGGGCATTCATCCAGATGTCGTGCTCCTCGCGGACAAGCTCGTCTCCTGAATAGCCCAGGTTGACCAGCATCTCCACCAGCCTCTTCCCTTCCGTGGTACCGAGACCGAACACGAAATACGGTGATCCTTTCCCAGCCTCAAGTGCTTCTGCCGGAGAGAATTGACGATATTCCTTCACATCATATTCCTTCCTCCCGGAGACGATCTCTTCAGGATCGAATATGCTGGGAGCGCAGACATAGGGTGCCCCACTGATGTCCAAACGACAGAGTTTCAAAACAGGACTTCCTGATAGCTTTTGGGCGAAAGTCTCTACATCCCACCGCTGAGACCATTCACAGTAGTCAACCATGGCATCGTAGAACTCATCAATCGTAAGGACTCCATAGAGATTGAGATAACCGAGTGCAGCCCTCTCCAGTTCGAAAGAGCCATCGGCCTCCCCCATCCTCAAAGCTTCGTCAATGTGTCCAGCCACAATATCGTACATCTCATGGGGCAGCCAGACTCCACGGAAATTCTCATCCGAAGTGTCGGAACCAAGCAGTTTGACAGTCTCAAGGACTGACGGAAAGTCAGGATAGTCAAGATAGACAGGGACTTCCGGGCCGGCATCGACCAGAAGTTTCAACAGCCTAAGGTCCCTCTCCAGCATTTTACCCAGCCACTGCTGCGGCTTCTCAACTATGTAGGCGCCCAGCCTGTCCACAAACTCGCTTTTGCGTACGCGGGAAGGGACATCCGCGCCGAAAAAGTGGCGGATGTCCTCCAGTTCCACTTTCGGGAAGCTGTCAAGGGCGGATATGATCTTGCTCTTTTGCAACCTAGATAGAGAACCTCCTCCAGAAACCGGTCATGTCCTCCAGGGTCTTACCCTTGGTCTCAGGGACAAGCTTCCAGACAAACACCGCTGCAATCAGGCAGATCACTCCATAGAGAGCGTATGCGAAGAAATGGCTCCAGTTGTACATCGGAACGAAGGTACTGGAAACTATGAAATTGAATATCCATTGGAAGGCCACCGCGATGGCTGTAGCCTCGGAACGTATGGTATTCGGGAACAATTCGGCGATATAGACCCAGCAGATAGGGCCCCAGCTGAACATGAAGCATGCGCTGTAAACCATAATGCTGATCACGGGAACAAGGGCGGGCAGGGTCATAACATTACTCAAGGCAACTCCAAGGGCACCAAGGGCCATTCCGAGTGAACCTGTGATAAGGAGAGGCTTCCTTCCAACCTTCTCTACGGTGAACACCGCCACCAGGGTGAAGCTGATGTTGATCACACCCATTATCACGGTGAAGAGCATGTTGTTGGAGACTCCCATGGACTCGAAGATCCTGGGCGCGAAATACAGGACCGCGTTGATACCGATTATCTGCTGGAACACGCTCAGCATGCATCCTATGAACACCACGATCAAACCATATGTAAGGACGCTCTCCTTCTTCTCCACAGCAGTGTCCTTGATCTCGGCAAGGATCTCGCGGGCCTTGGGCTCTCCGTTGATGTTGGAGAGGACGGTAAGGGCTTCCTCGTCACGATAGTTGAGCACAAGGAACCTGGGTGTCTCTGGAACCAGAAGGATCAGGAAAGCAAACAGTCCGGCGGGAACTGCCTCGGACAGGAACATAACCCTCCAACCTACTGAATTGGTCCATTCCACCACTGCAGGATCGGATGCATGTGAACGGATGATAAGGTAGTTGACGAAATACACCACCAACTGACCGAAGATGATGGCAAACTGGTTCCATGAAACCAACTTCCCCTTCTGGGAGGCCGGTGCAACCTCGGCAATGTACATTGGACAGAGGGCAGAAGCCAGTCCGACACCGACACCACCCAAGATGCGATAAAGGTTGAAAGCAACCAGCAATCCCTTGGTGGGAACTCCTTTATGGAAGAATAGGAATTCCGGAAAATATGATCCCAGAGCAGACAACAGGAAAAGGATTCCCGCCACGAACAACGTCTTCTTACGGCCAAGCGTAGAGGCCAGGATACCGGAAATGAAGGCTCCTATTATACATCCAATCAAGGCGCTGGAACTGGTAAAACCATGAAGCCCATCGGTATAGTTGAAATCCGCAGCTCCCTTGAAAAAGGCCTGGAGACCTTTTTCAGCACCTGAGATGACTGCCGTATCATAACCGAAGAGCAGTCCGCCTATGACCGCTACAAGGACTATCGAAAAGAGATAAAGAGGATTACCTTTTTGCCTGTACATACTATTATCACTTGATTATCGGGCAAATTTAATGCATTTTTTTTACTTTTGCCCGGTATTTGCGTCTAATAGGTATGATGAAACATTTTCTTGCTGCAGCACTTACGCTTTTGCTCATTGGATTGAATTCAAATGCCCAGGTCATAATATTGGGAGACAACGTCTTGACCGGAAGGCTTTCTGAAATCCATGCCACTGTCGTGGACTCCCTGACGAACGAGCCGATCTCCTTCGCCTCGGCCTATGTAATCCCGGCAAAGGACACAACCATCAGCAATTTCACCCTGTCAGACGCTGAAGGAAAGGTCAATCTTGAGGAAGTACCTTACGGCAATTATATCTTCCACATAGAAATGCTCGGCTACAGGCCTTTCGTCAAGGAGCAGTATTTCAGGGACAGGATAGTTGAGATGGGCACCATAAAGCTCACCATTGACGAGAACTATCTGAAGGCTGCAGTTGTCACCGATGTCGGCAATCCTATAGTGGTAAAAAAAGACACGGTGGAATTCAACGCCTCCTCGTTCCAGGTAGGCACGAATGCGATGCTAAAGGACCTTCTCAAGCGTATGCCCGGCATGGAAGTCACGGAGGACGGCAAGGTAAAGTTCAACGGTGAGGAGATCGACAAGCTTACCGTCGGGGGACGTACCTTCTTCTTCGGAGACCAGTCCACCGCACTCAACAATCTCCCGGCATCCATCGTAGATAAGGTCAGGGTCATCGACAGGGAGTCTGAGTCCACCAGGGCAACCGGTCTGGAGGATGGCAACCGCGAAAAGGTCCTTGACGTCGGTCTCAAGAAGGAATATGAGAAAGGCTGGTTTGGAAACGCTGGAATAAAGGGCGGGGCCACTCTCGCCGGAGGCGGAGACGACCCTCTTCGCGATGACCGCGGTCTCCTCTACAGCGGCAACGTGCTTGCGTCAGCATATTCAGAAAAAGACCAGCTCACCATCATCGGGAACGGAATGAACATAAACGACTCCAACGGAG
>CAMHFA010000034.1 GCA_946184255.1 uncultured Bacteroidales bacterium | reverse complement strand
CAGTCCCTTAAGGACATCATAGATACGGTCGGCTCCGAAACTGATTCCTACACCGGACATGTCGGGAAGACCGAATATTCCTGTAAGGTTGTCGTAACGCCCTCCGCCACAGATGCTTCCAATGGCGAAATCCCTTGCCTTTACCTCGAAGATCGCCCCTGTGTAGTAGTTCAGTCCACGAGCCAGTGAAAGGTCGATTTCAACAGGGGAAGAGACACCGGCTGCCTCGATCAGCCCGAAGAGTTCCTCCAACTCATCAAGTCCTTTCAATCCGGTTTCGGAAACCAGGCCGGAAGCAGAGCCACCGTTCATCAGGGAACGCATCGATGCAATCTTCTCTGCCGTTGAACCGGAGAGTTTAAGGATCTGCTCAATCACGGCTATCGCTCCGTCAGTCAAACCCTTGGACCTCATTTCCTCCTCAACGGCATCGAGACCGATCTTGTCCAGTTTGTCTATCGCAACCGTAATGTCAACCACCTTGTCAGGGAAGCCGCATATCTCAGCAAAACCGGTCAGTACCTTGCGGTTGTTGATCTTGACCAGCACGGCAACATCGAGCAGGGAGAAAACCCTGTCAACTATCTGCACTAGTTCAAGCTCGTTAACCTGGGACTTGGAACCGATTACGTCCACGTCGCACTGGTAGAACTCACGGTAACGTCCTTTCTGGGGACGGTCAGCCCTCCAGACAGGCTGAATCTGGTACCTCTTGAAAGGGAAGGAAATCTCATTCTGATGCTGGACGACAAAGCGGGCAAAAGGAACCGTCAGGTCGTAGCGGAGGCCTTTCTCGCAAACTTCCTTTGAAAGCGAAACCGAATTCACGGAGCCATCAGGACCCTTGAAGGATTCGAAATCCACTTTGCCGAAAGCATCCCCGGAATTGAGCACCCTGAACAGGAGTTTGTCACCTTCTTCGCCGTACTTTCCCAGCAAAGTGGAGAGGTTCTCCATCGCCGGAGTGTCTATCTGTGAATATCCGAACGTCCGGAAAACGCTCTTGATAGTGTCGAATATATAGTTCCTTTCGGCCATTTCCTGCTGGCCGAAATCACGGGTTCCCTTGGGAATGGAGGGCTTCTGGGACATATCCTCTGGTTTAATGATTATTGCGAATGCAAATATACAACAGTTTTTCTGGTAAAATACTTAAATTTGCGGCTGTTTGACTTTTCAATGGGCAATAAACAAAACTGTATATGAATACAAAGGAATTTATCAAATGGGTGCTCGCCGTACTTTGCGGCCTGTTCGTGTGGGGAATTGTCAAGGCAATCTTCTTCATAATGATGTTCGGCTCTCTCGCAGCTTCAGCCACTTCCGGAAGCGGTTCATCCACCGTACTTCCCAAGGAAGGAGTGTTGGAAATGGACATGTCCAAGCTCATTATCACAGAACAGAGCTCCGAAACCATGCCTTCACTTTCGCTGAACTCTCTCAGCTCCCTTGGTGGAAGCATGACCCAGTCGATAGGAATCTACGATGCCGTCAGGGCCATCCATAAGGCCGCTGAGGATCCTGCCGTCAAACTTATTCTCCTGAAGACCGACAACGTCGCAACCAGCGTTTCAAACCTCAGTGAGATCCGCCGGACCCTTACCGATTTCCGCAAGAGCGGAAAGGCGATTGTTGCATATGGTGAGTCCTACACCTCTGGAAGCTATTACCTCGCCTCTGTGGCTGACAAGATATACACCATCAGTCATCACGGCGGAAACACCTTTATGCTCGGATTAAGCGGAAGGATGATCTTCCTGAAGGACCTCCTTGACAAACTGGGAGTGAACTACCAGCTGATCCGCCACGGAAAGTACAAGAGTGCCGGTGAAATGTACGTAAAAAATGCCCCCAGTCCGGAGAACATGGAGCAGAACCAGGTAATGGTTGATTCAATGTGGGAGACCATCTCCAAAGAGACGGCTGAAGCAAGGGGAATCAGCGTTGACTCCCTGAACTACTTCATCGAAAACCTCTCAATCTCCTTCCCTGAGGACATGGTCAAGCATAACCTCGCCGATGAGGTACTTACAGTCGAAGGCTACAAGGACAAGATCGCCGTCCTTGCCGGTAAAGACAAATACAAGGATGTCAAGTTCTTCAGCCTTAAGGATTATGCCGATGCAAAGGTAAAGCCCAACTTAAGCGCAAAGAAGAAGATCGCTGTCATCTATGCCAACGGAAACATCGTCGAGGAGGATGATCCCAACAACATCTCCGGAGACCGCTTCGCTTCCATAATCTCCAAGGTCCGTGCAGACTCAACTGTCAAGGCTGTCGTCCTGAGGGTCAATTCTCCCGGAGGGACAGTACTGGCTGCAAGCAAGATCAAGGAAGAAATCGACCTTACGAGGGCTGTCAAGCCCGTCATCGCCTCCTACGGTGACTATGCTGCTTCCGGTGGCTATTGGATCTCAAACAGTTGCGACCACATCTTCTCGGATGCCACTACCCTGACTGGATCTATCGGCTGCTTCTCCGCAATTCCTGAATTCGGAAAGACAGTCAAAGACATCGCCCACGTCAACATCACTCCGGTCAAGACCCACAAGCACTCCGACATGCTTTCCCTGATGCGTCCCTTCGATGCAGAGGAAACTGCCTGGATGCAGGAATATGTTGACGACATCTACACCAGGTTCGTGAATATAGTTGCGGAAGGCCGTGATATGACTTATGAGGCCGTTGATGAGATTGCACAAGGCCGTGTATGGACAGGTGCCGATGCCCTCAAGCTCAGACTTGTCGATGAACTCGGCACCCTTGAAGATGCAATCACCTATGCTGCTTCTATGGGTGGCAACCCGGATGTCTCCTCCTGGAATGTAGTCGGCTATCCGAAGCCCCTCACCATGATGGAGCAAATCATGATGCAGCTTGGCGGCAAGAACAACACAGAAGAGGCAGTGACGAATATTCTCAAGGGTACTCCTCTCGAGTCTGTGGCGAAGAACCTGCTGGATTGGCAGAAGACCTGGACAAAGGGAAACGGCCAGCTTGTGTTCGCACGACTTCCGTTCGAGTTCGAAATCAAATAAGACGGATCCTTATAACCGGTCCCTTTGGTTCGACTTTCACTGATTCGTCTACACGATAGCCGATCAAGGCAAGGACATGGGAGCCTTCGTCAGCGATGACGAGGGCTTTCTCTTTTTGTTCAGGCGAAAACTTAAGGTCGACGAACATGTCGCTGAGCTTCTTGCGGCAGCCTTTCATTCCTAGCGGACGCATCCAGTCGCCTGCCTGCCAGCGGCGGACAGTGAAAGGGAAAGCGAGGTCTGCTACCGTGACACCTTCCGGCTGACGCGGATCCTCTACTTGAACCTGTTCCACGATAAACCTGACTCCTTCCAATGAATACTCTCCTGGCCCCTGGCATTCAACGGTCATTGCAGCAAGGGTATCCCCCTTGTCTCCCTGCGCTTCGCGCCCTAACCGGGCAAATGAGATCGTAATGGAATCCCTGGAGGTTTCGGCAAGATATTCCTTGGAGAGAAACCGGCGGCCGCTGAAAGTTGAACCATCCCTTATCAGCAAAGCAATGTCACTGATGACAGACTCGTTGAAACCGTACGGTTCAAGCAACCTGTAAAGAAGATACTCCCAATTGGGTATTTCGGAGAGTCTGACAGGATCGATTACCATGACGGAACCTTCCCTTATGGTTACATTGGGTGCGTGAGAGGCGACAAAATCGGCGGTTATGGTCTCCAAAAAAGAAGGATTGATCTTCTCGAACAGTGGGAAGACCTCGTTACGGATCAGGTTGCGCTTGCAGGAAGAATCCGCATTCGTGCTGTCTTCACGCCATTCCAGTCCATTCTTTAAGGCATATTCCTTTATCTCATCCCTGGAGAAAACAAGCAACGGACGGATCAGGGAGACCGTAGAAGACCCCAGGAGGGGGGAAACCTCCTTCATTCCACATATTCCTTTAAGGCCGGTCCCACGGAGGAGGTTTAGAAATAGTGTTTCGGCATTGTCGTTGGCATTGTGAGCCACGGCCACGGCATTGAAACCATCTTCCTCACAGATTGAAGCGAACCACCCGTAGCGGAGTTCCCTTGCCGCCATCTCTATGCTGAGCCCATGGATGGAAGCATATTCATTCGTGTTGAAATCCTTTTTATAATATGGAATGCCCTTCTTTGCTGCCCATTCACTCACGAAGGTCTCGTCCCCGTCGCTTTCGGTTCCGCGGAGATGGAAATTGCAGTGGGCAACGGCAAACTGAAGCCAGGTCTGCCATTACCATGGAGTCGATCCCACCGCTCACGGCAAGAAGGACCGCCCCTCCATCCGGAAGCAGTCCGTCAAGACATGTGTCGAAACGGGCCTGCATAATCCGGGAGTCTATTTCTTGTTGGAAAATGTGTAAGTGAAGCCGAAATTAAGATACTCCTTCAACTGGACGGCCTTGTGGCCGTTGGGGAAGTCTTCATCGAGGATGAGGACAGTGTCGTCGTAAATGAGGTTGGTAATAACGTTCAGCGAGAAGAACTTGTTGAGCTTCCACAGGATCGTGTTATCCCAGTTGACCCTGAAGTTCTGGGGATTATGCAGATAATTGGAGAACAGGATGAGTTTGCTGGCTACATCGAAGTTGGTGTTGATCTTGAACTTGACATCAGCTGTCATCTGGGCTCCAAGAGAGAAGCGGGCTGGCTTGTAATACTTGCCTGTTATGAAATATTTACCGGCCTCATCTTTCTCGTCAGGATACTGGGCTGTGTCTTCGTACTTCTCCTTCCTGGCCATACCATAGTTCTTCCTGAGCCTGTCGTTCTTGACGACCTTGACACTACCGGTCAAAGGAGAAAAGTTGACGGTCAGCCATTTGTTAGGAATCCAGTCGGCACCGATACCGAGGGTCACATCTGCCGGAGAGAGGAAATCTGACCTGAGGATACGTGCATCCTTCCACTGCTTGACAGTCGGCTCCTCCCCTTCCGAGACTGAAGGAGTGGCATATGTCCATCCGCTGGTCAACTGGCTGAGATATGTAAACTTCACAGTGTAGCTCAGGGTGTTGGTAGCCTTGTAACCCCAGGTACTCTCCAACCACAGTCGGTCGGCATTGTTTTGGAGGATAGGCTTGTCCTGTGAATATATGAAACCGTAATTGAGCTGGAGACCGTTGTTCCAATACATCTTGTCCTTAGCCCAATTTGCATTTCCCTTGATAAGGGTGCTGAGGCTGTAGTTGTTGAAACCTCCGGCTGCCCAACTGGTAAAACTGTTCTGGATAAAGTTGAGGTTAGTCAGGAGGGTATTGGTCCAATACACCGGTTTCGGTGGTGCAACCACAGTCTCGGGAGTATCGGAAAGCATCTTGGCAGCCTCGGCAGCGGCAGCCTGGGCATCCTTCTTTGTCTTGTCATCCTGGGCAAAAGCCTGAACGGAAAGGAACAGGGCAACCAGGATCAGGAAGGAATAACTAGGAATCCGTCTCATAGAATCCTTCTTATAAAAAACCAGCAACTAACTTAATAGGAGATGGCGAACACCACCCTCTGCTTCGAAGGCTTGCCGGAGAAGATATCCTTACCTTCCTCCTCGCACACGAAGCTGTCCACGGGGATGCACCTGATAGTGGCCTTGGTGGCATCCTTGATAGCCTGCTCGGTCTCGGCGGTTCCGTCCCAATGGCAGAGAAGGAACTTTCCAGTACCGATCTTTTCCACGAACTCATCCCAGTTGTCACACTTCTCCACATTGGCCTGCCTGAAGTCGAAGGCCTTGCGGTAGATGTTGGCCTGGATGTCGTCCAACAGGGAAGCGATAGACTTGTCAAGTCCTTCGAGGGCGACAGTCTGCTTCTCCAAAGTGTCCCTGCGGTGAACCTCGACGGTACCGTTGTCAAGGTCACGCGGTCCCATGGCGAGACGCACGGGAACACCCTTAAGCTCCCACTCTGCAAATTTGAAGCCCGGACGCAGGTTGTCACGGTCGTCAATCTTGACGGTGTGACCCTCCGCCTCAAGGGCCTTCTTGAGTTCGGTCATCTTCTCCAGAATTCTGGACTGCTCCTCTTCTGTCTTGAATATGGGAACCATAACGACCTGGATAGGAGCTAGTTTCGGAGGCAGGACAAGGCCGTTGTCATCTCCATGAGCCATCACGAGGGCACCCATGAGCCTGGTGGAAACGCCCCATGAGGTTGCCCAGACATACTGCATCTGGCCTTCCTTGTCAGTGTACTGTACATCGAATGACTTGGCGAAATTCTGGCCGAGGAAATGGGACGTACCGGCCTGAAGGGCTTTTCCGTCCTGCATCATTCCCTCAATCGTCAGGGTGTCGAGAGCTCCGGCGAAACGCTCGTTGGGGCTCTTGTGGCCAACGATTACCGGCAGGGCCATATATTCCCTGGCAAACTTGGCATAGACCTGCACCATCCTTTCGGCTTCCTCCTGGGCCTCCTGGGCCGTGGCATGTGCGGTGTGGCCTTCCTGCCAAAGGAATTCGGCAGTACGGAGGAACAGTCTGGTACGCATCTCCCAGCGAACAACGTTCGCCCACTGGTTGCACATGATGGGAAGATCCCTCCAGGACTTGATCCAGTTTTTATAAGTGCTCCAGATTATGGTCTCGGAAGTAGGCCTGACAATCAGTTCCTCCTCGAGCTTGGCCTCGGGATCCACGACGACACCCTTGCCGTCAGGATCGTTCATCAATCTGTGATGGGTGACGACCGCGCATTCCTTGGCGAATCCGGCCACATGCTCTGCCTCACGGCTGAAGAAAGACTTGGGAATAAAGAGGGGGAAATAGGCATTCACCGCACCTGTCTCCTTGAACATATCGTCAAGGGCTCTCTGCATCTTTTCCCAGATAGCATAGCCGTAAGGCTTTATGACCATGCATCCCCTGACCGGCGACTGTTCCGCCAGATCTGCCTTCACCACCAAGTCATTATACCACTGAGAATAGTTCTCAGACCTCTTTGTCACTTCCTTTGCCATATCAGATAATAGTTTGCTGTTCTTGCCAAATATTCTTATTATTGTGCATCGTTTTCCATTCGGCACGGATGTTGTTTATTGAAAAACATTAATAATGCAGGCCGCATGAAAAGCGGTAGCGAAGTTACGAATTTATTGTCAAATTATAGGAGATTCAAAAATGAAAACACGCACAATCCTTTTCTTCTCGGCGCTTCTGGCACTGACATCGTGCGGTTCAGCAGCGCAGTACGCTAAAGATACTTCCGGACAGAAGTATCAGGACGGAATCTACTATACTCCTGACAGCATGACAGGAGAGGTCGCGATCACTTCCGAGGCAAAGGAAGAGACCGATTTTCTTGTGGCAAAGACTAAGAGCTCGCCGATCTTCATGAAGAGCGGGGAAAAAGTCGACACTTTGTTCATCCCGAATGACAAGGTGGCCAAGATAGATTTCAACAAGAATGAGAACACCACTTCCGTTTATCTTTATGACAACGGGTGGGACACCTGGGCGGCTTACCAGCCTTGGTATGCCTCCTCATGGTACTCATGGCACCGTCCTTTCTACTCCTCCATCTACTGGGGCATGAACCCCTGGTACTACGGAGGATGGTACGATCCGTGGTACTACAGTCCTTGGTACTATCGTCCTTACTACCACTACGGCTGGTACGGCGGATGGTATGACCCTTGGTTCTATGATCCTTGGTACTATGGCGGTTGGTACGGCGGATGGTATGATCCGTGGTTCTACGATCCCTGGTACTATGGTGGATGGTACGGCGGATATTCCTGGCACTATCATGGCTGGGGACATGTCAACCACTGGGGCAACATCGGATTCGGCGGAGGCGACAGGGTTTACAGGCCCAGGATTGCCACCACTGCATCAGCGAACAGAAGCGGCATCGGTTCCGTTTCGAGAAGCGCAGGCACCAGGAGTTCTTCCATGACCAGGTCCAGGGCAGGAGCGGCCACAAGGTCATCAACTGCAACCAGGTCATCCGGGACCGCAGCCGGAACGAGGTCTTCGATCTCTTCCGTCAGCAGGGCACCCAGGACCAGCGGAACAGCAGTAAGGTCTGCATCCGGAGTTTCTTCCGGCAACAACAGGTCTTCTTCTGCAGGTTACAACCGCTCATCCTCATCCCGTTCGACTACCTACAGCAGGCCGTCAACTACGACCTACAGCAGGCCTTCGACTTCGACTCCTAGCAGGTCCGGAAGTTCCACCAGCAGTGGAAGCTACAGGTCTTCCAGCAGCCGCACCTACGGCGGTTCTACCAGGAGTTCATCGTCCGGAAGCTATTCTTCCGGCAGTTCTTCCAGGAGTTCCGGCGGCTACAGCGGTGGTGGATATAGTGGAGGCGGAAGCTCAGGCGGCGGCTACAGTGGTGGCGGTTCCAGCGGAGGCGGCGGTGGCCGCAGCAGCGGAGGCGGTGGCAGAAGGTAACCGATGTCATAACTATCCCTACATATACTTTTACCTGAATTAAACTATTAAACACCAACTGAAATGAAAAAGACCTTTATCGCAATAACACTGATGCTGTCCGCCATCGCCGCGGGAGCTCAGACGATGTACGACGGGCTGACATTCAGCCAGAACAACTACTACGGCACGGCAAGGTCCATAGGAATGGGCAATGCGA
>CAMHFA010000033.1 GCA_946184255.1 uncultured Bacteroidales bacterium | reverse complement strand
GACAAACAGTCCTGGTCCATGCAGCCTGTCCTGTTGGTAAAGGTTGACCGTTCATACGATCCCGGTGCTGCCAAGGTTAAGATTGAATAAACCATGAGATCCTCATTGTCTTTAGCCACGATAGTGCTTCTTGCACTTTCGAGCTGTTCTTCGTTCCATACCACGGAGGTCAGATACCCAGTCAGTTATGTCAACCCTTTCATCGGTGCCAGCACCAACACCGATGTCGCCGGCGTTTATCATGGATTGGGCAAGACCTTCCCTGGAGCGACAACCCCGTTCGGGATGGTCCAGGTGAGCCCGAACACAGTTACCGGAGGTGACAACGGTTGCGGATACAGTTACGAGATGAAGACTATCGAAGGTTTCGCAATGACGCAGATGAGTGGTGTGGGTTGGTATGGTGACCTGGGTAATTTCCTGGTCATGCCCACCACAGGACCACTCATGAAGATAGCAGGAAAAGAGGATGGGAGCATCGAGGGCTGGCGATCCGGATACGACAAGTCCACCGAGACTGCTTCACCTGGGTATTATTCAGTGGACCTTACTGACTATGGTATCAAAGTCGAATGTTCAGCAACTCCGCGTTGCGGGATTCTCAAGTTTACCTGGCCTGAAAGCGATCTCTCAAGGATACAGGTCGATCTCGCCCGAAGGGTTGGTGGAACATCAGAAGAGCAGTATGTCAGAGTCCTTGATAATCATACTGTAGAGGGTTGGATGCGTTGTACTCCCGAAACCGGGGGATGGGGGAATGGTGAAGGCAAGGCTTTGTACACTGTTTATTTCCATGCGGAATTTGACAAACCTTTCGGGAAATACGGTTTCTGGAGTGCTGACATTCCTGAAGGAAGCCCCAGGAAAAGGCAGGATGTGACCAGTGTTCCTTATCTGGAAAGGGTTGCTGATGCACCTGTGATCGAAGGTGTCAAAGAGCTTCAAGGAAAGCATCTTGGCTTTTTTGCCGAGTCTCGGACCAGTGCGGGAGAGGAGTCCTGCCTCAGAGTTGGGATTTCATTCGTGGACATCCAGGGTGCCAGGAACAATTTCAAGCAGGAAATAGAAGGAAAGGACTTTGCTGCAGTACGTTCCGAAGCGGAAAAGGCATGGAACGACCAACTTTCCAAGATTGCGGTTTCAGGGGGTTCTGAAGCTGACAAAACTGTCTTCTACACCGCCTTGTACCATACCATGATAGATCCGAGACTCTTTGCGGATTGTGACGGTCGCTATGTGGGAGGAGACTATCAGATCCATGACAAGGAGTCATCTTTTACTAAGCGGACCATATTCAGCGGATGGGATGTGTTCAGGAGCCAGATGCCTCTTCAGACGATCATCAATCCGCAAGTGGTGGATGACATCGTGGCCTCTCTGGTAACAATGGCGGACCAGAGCGGTAAGGGGTACCTCGAGCGCTGGGAGTTCCTGAACGCATATTCAGGATGCATGATAGGCAATCCGGCCATCGTAGTCATGGCGGACGCCTATGTCAAGGGAATACGGAGTTTTGATGCTGAAGAGGCCCTCCGGACAGCGCTTACAACTTCCGGAAGGTTCGGTAACCATCCTCTCGGATGGACGCCTTCCAGCATCTCCGAGACCCTTGAATTTGCATACTCTGACTGGTGCCTGGCCAGATTCGCAGAAGCTTTGGGCAATAAGGATATCGCCGAAGAGTATTATTCCAGATCGCAGTCTTATAAGAATATATTCGATCCTGAGGTCGGGTGGTTCAGGCCGAGACTGTCAGATGGTTCCTGGAAGGAATGGCCGGAAGAAGGAAGGCTCAAGGATGATTACGGCTGTGTTGAAAGCAATCCCTATCAGCAGGGATGGTTTGTCCCTCACGACGTTGATGGAATGGTCGAGTTGATGGGAGGAAGGGGAAAGGTCATTGCGGACCTGGACAGCTTCTTCGAGAACACCCCGGAAAACCTCATGTGGAACAGTTATTACAACCATGCCAACGAGCCGGTCCATTTCATTCCCTTCCTTTTCAATGAACTTGGACAGCCTTGGAAGACCCAGAAGTGGACCCGTTTCATCTGCTCCCATGCCTATTCTCCGGATCCCATGACAGGACTGGTCGGAAATGACGATGTCGGCCAGATGTCGGCCTGGTACGTCCTTGCCGCCGCAGGCCTTCACCCGGTCTGCCCAGGTGACACCAGAATGGCGGTCACGAGCCCGGTATTTGATGAGATCTCCTTCCGTACAGACCCGGAATACGCTTCGGGAAAGTATTTCAAAGTCAAGGCCATTGGTAACAGCCCCGAGAACATCTATATCCAGAAGGCAGAACTCAACGGGAAGCCGCTGGACGATCCTTATCTGGATTTTGCTGAGATAGCTGCCGGAGGTGTGCTTAAACTGTACATGGGGCCGTTGCCATCGACTTGGGCGGAAACAACCCGCTGACCTGTTAAATCTTTACGCTGTGCCAGTGTGGACCGAAGCGCTCGAAAGAGGCACGGTCGAGCATTTCCCTGTCGTCCGGATGGGCGATGGAAATCAGTAGCTTGGCCCTTTCCTGGAGTGACTTGCCGTAGAGGTCCACTGCACCATATTCAGTGATTATCCAGTGAGCATCGGCCCTGGGAGTGACGACTCCCGCTCCGGGGTTGAGGAAGGGGACGATTTTGGCCTTGCCCTTGTTGGTCCTGGAGGCAAACGCTGTCATCGAGACACCGCCCTCAGACATGATTGCTCCCTTTACGAAATCGAGCTGGCCGCCGGTGCCGGAGAAAATCCTTGTTCCGATAGAGTCTGCGCTGATCTGGCCGGTAAGGTCCACCTCAGTGGCGGAATTGATGGCCATCATGTTGGGATTGCGCGAAATGGTCCATGGATCGTTGACATACTTGATGTCTTTCATCAGCACGTCAGGATTGTGGTCGATGAAAGAGTACACATCCTGGGAGCCGAGAAGGAACGATGCGACGATTTTGCCTTTGTCAATCGCCTTGTTCGCACCTGTGACCACACCCTTCTTGATGAGCCTGAGGATTCCGTCGGCAAACATTTCAGTGTGGACTCCAAGGTCCTTGTGATCGGTCAGCTGGGCTGCCAGGGCATTTGGAAGGGCGCCGATTCCCATCTGGATGCAGGCTCCGTCAGGAACCAGTTCTGCGCAGTTCTTTCCGATAAGTATTTCCGTAGGGGTAGGTTCAGCGAAATCCTTGGTAACCAAGGGAGTATCGTCCTGGACAAGATAATCGAAGACGTCCAGCGACACAAGATCGCCATATGCGAAGGGAACGTTGGGGTTGATCACTCCGATTTTCACCCGTGCAGTCTCCAGGGCGGCTATCGAGCAATCGACTGAAGTTCCTAGTGATACCATTCCGTTGGCGTCTGGAAGAGAAACCTGGACCAATGCTGCCCCGAGCTTGATAGCTCCGCTTCTGTAGAGTTTCTGGGACTCTCCGAGGTGGACCGGGAGATAGTCAGCGTAGCCGGAATTGACATTGGCACGTACGTTGGGACCGATGAAAAAACCTTGCTCGAAGAAGATTCCCATGTACTTCGGATCCGAATAAGGTGCCGGTCCTTCTGTATGGAAATGATGGAAATGAAGGTCTTCAACTTCGTGGGCTTCGGCTCTCCTGACAAGTGCGTCAATCAGAATATGCGGAACACTTGCTACGCTGCTCAGGTGTATGTGGTCACCGGATTTAATGGCCTGTACGGCTTCGTCGGCGCTGACGAAATGGATATCTTTCATGCAGACAGATTGTTTCTTGGTTATAATTCGGCTTCAAAGATAGCCTTTTTTTGTTATTTTTGCAGCCTATGGAGAATAAAGAGAAGAAACTGAAAGCATTTGAGAGGGCTCTGGATGTAATGGATCGTTTGAGGGCAGAGTGTCCGTGGAATCATGCCCAGACCATTGACACCTTGAGGCCTATGACCATCGAGGAGGTTTATGAGCTGAGCGACGCCGTCCTTAAGAAAGATGAAGCAGCCCTTGAAAAGGAATTGGGGGACGTTTTCCTTCACGTTATCTTTTACGCGAAGATTGCCGAGGAAGAAGGCAGGTACGACATAGCAGACGTACTCAACAAACTCTGCGAGAAGATGATTTACCGTCATCCGCATGTTTTCTCCACTACCAAAGTGGCAGATGCCGAAGAAGTCTCTACCAACTGGGAGATGCTCAAGGCCAAGGAAAAGGGAGGGAACAAGCGCATCCTTTCGGGTATTCCGGATTCATTGCCTCCTATCCTTAAAGCTTTCTCCATGCAGGACAAGGCCAGGGGAGTGGGATTTGACTGGGAAGAGAAGCAGCAGGTCTGGGACAAGGTCAAGGAGGAGCAGAAGGAACTGGAGGCTGAGTTCAAATCAGTTGAGGCTGCCAAGACGGAAGAAGAAAAGGCAGCTGCCTTCGACAGGGCGGAAGAAGAACTTGGAGACTTCATGTTTGCAACGGTGAATGCTGCCCGGCTTTATGGAATAGATCCTGACACGGCTCTGAACCGTGCCTGTGACAAATTCCGCAGGCGTTTCACATATTTGGAAGAGAACACCATCCGTCAAGGCAGGGACTTGCACGAAATGACTCTGGCTGAAATGGATGCTATCTGGGATGAAGGGAAGGCCAAGGGCCTGTAGCAGATAAGGGCTTGATTAATTTCAGGTTATTGCCTATCTTTGCAGAATGTCAGTTTACAAGGTAGTTGAGGTTTTGAGTAAAAGGGACTTGAGACGTTTCATCAAGTTTCCTGATGAACTGTATAGGGATTGCCCCCAATACGTCCCGGCTCTCCACTCCGATCAAGTAAAATCCCTCACCAAGGTTTCCACCCTTTCCTATTGCCAGAGGAAGATGTGGATGGTCTTGGATGGAAAGAAGGTTGTCGGCAGGATTTGCGGGATGATCAATCCTCGCTACAACGCCTTGTATGACAAGAAGAGGGCCCGTTTCGGCTGGTTTGATGCAATCAACGACATGGAGGTTGCAAGACTGCTTCTTGAAACGGCTGAATCGTGGGCAAGGGAGAATGGGATGACCGAAATCCATGGCCCCCTTTATTACAACACCCTTGGAAAGCAGGGAATGCTCATTGAAGGATTCCAGAACGTACCTCCCTTCAATTGCATCTACAATTATCCTTACTATAACGACTTCATGAATGAATTCGGCTATGTGAAGGAATGTGATTGGGTGCAGTACAAGGTTCGGGCTGACCAGGAACCCCAGGAGAAGATCAGACGCATTGCCTCCATTCTCAAGGAGAGGTACAATCTCCATGAGGGAAGCCTTGAGAAGTTGAAGAAAGATCCAAAGATGGTCAGGTATTTCTTCGATGTGTACAATGAGAGTTTCGCGCAATCCGTCTATAACTTCATTCCTTTCACCAAGGAAGAGATTGATGAAGAGGCTGCCGACGTGCTTAAGTTTGTGAATGACAAGACGAGCAGCATAATATTTGATGAGAACGAGGAACTGGTAGGGTTCGGGATTACTTTCCCGACCATCTCTCCTGCACTGCAAAAGGCTAAGGGTCACCTGTTTCCGTTCGGATGGTGGTATCTGCTCAAGGCCATGCGTGAATATGACACGGTGGACTTGATGCTCAACGGTGCTGTGCCTAAATGGCAGAACAAGGGAGTGTCGTCGATTTATCATTGCACGATGTCCGCAAAGTATCGTCAGCAAGGTACCAAGTGGGCCATCACCAATCCCCAGATCGAGTCCAACGGGCCCGCTAATGTGTGGGGGAAATATGAAAACGAGCTGTTCATGCGGCGCAGATGCTACGTGAAGGAGCTTTAAACTGAACTGATTATGGCAGAGAACACTCTGGTTGACAAGATCCTGGCTCTCCAGGACAAATACAATTCACTGCAGGCCCAATTGTCGGATCCGGCGGTGATAGCTGACATGAAGAAATATGTCCAACTGAATAAGGACTACAAGCAGCTTGAGCCGATAGTAAAGACCGGACTGGATTACAAGAGAAAGGTAGAAGAGCTTGCAGAGGCAAAGGATATCCTCATCAATGAGAAGGATGAGGACCTCCGTGAGATGGCCCGTGCCGAGGTGGCTGAGATCGAACCACTTCTTCCCCAGATGGAGGAACAGATAAAGATACTTCTGATCCCTGCCGATCCGGATGATGCCAAGAACGCTATTGTGGAAATCCGTGGCGGTACCGGAGGTGACGAGGCTGCCATCTTTGCAGGCGACCTTTTCAGGATGTATTCCAAGTTCGCTGAAAAGAGGGGATGGAAACTCGAGATCAACGATGCAACCCCCGGTACTTCCGGTGGCTTCAAGATGATCGTCTTCAAGCTCTCCTCAAATGATGAGGGAGTTTACGGAATAATGAAATATGAGTCCGGTGTCCATAGGGTACAGCGTGTTCCCCAGACAGAGACCCAGGGAAGGATCCAGACTTCGGCTGCTTCAGTGGCAGTGTTCCCTGAGGCTGGCGAGTTTGATGTGGATCTCAAGTGGGAGGACATCCGCCTGGATCTCTTCTGTGCATCAGGCCCTGGCGGGCAGGGAGTCAACACCACCTATTCAGCGGTGCGTCTGACCCACCTTCCTACCGGCCTTGTTGTCCAGTGCCAGGAGGAGAGGTCCCAGCTCAAGAACAAGGACCGTGCTTTCGAGGAACTTAGAACCCGTCTGTACAACCTAGAGCATCAGAAATATCTTGACGAAATCGGTGCCAAGCGCAAGACAATGGTGTCCACCGGAGACCGTTCCGCCAAGATCCGTACTTACAACTATCCCCAGGGACGTGTTACGGACCACAGGATCAACTGGTCGATGTACAACCTTCCTGTCTTCATGGATGGAGACATCCAAGAGTGCATCAACCAGCTTCAGATAGCAGAAAATGCCGAGCGCCTTAAAGAAGCCGGCGATTAATGATACAAACAGTGTACTAGGGAACCACTTAAAAAACTAGAAATGCAGAAAAACAGTTTCTCTTCAGCTTTCGTGCTGATGGCCGTGTTGTTCACGGTTTGTCTTATTTCATCCAACCTTTTCGCAGCAAAGGTTTTTGCCCTCGGAAAGATCACCCTTCCCTGTGCGGTATTGATATTCCCGATATCCTACATCCTCAATGACTGCTTCACCGAGGTGTGGGGATACCGTAAGGCCAGGCTTGTAATCTGGACCGCCTTCGCCATGAACCTGTTCGTGGCCCTGACAGCCCAGATCGCAGTGCTCCTCCCTGCCGCTCCTTTCTGGACCGGCGGCGAGCATTTCGATTTCGTGTTCAAGATGGCCCCGCGCATCCTGCTTGCCTCCCTGCTTGCCTTCCTTGCCGGATCTACCTTCAACGCCTATGTGATGAGCAAGATGAAGGTGGCCCAGGACGGGAAGAGTTTCTCGGTCAGGGCTATCGTCTCTTCGATTGCAGGTGAATGCCTTGACTCGCTCATCTTCATGCCTATTGCATTCTGGGGAACTCCTTGGAAGGACCTCGCCTGGATGATGCTGTTCCAGGTGACTTTCAAAGTGCTTTACGAGATCATCATCCTGCCTGTCACGACCAGGGTGGTGCGTAAGCTCAAGGAGGTCGAAGAGGAAGATGTCTATGACCGTGACATTCATTATAATCCATTCAAGATATTCGATTATTGATTATGGACAGGAAGAAAGAAGGCCTGGAGGCCCTTGGCCACGCGACCAGATATAAGATGGATTATGCTCCTGAGGTTCTGGAGACATTCGAGAACATGCATCCCGGCAGGGACTATTGGGTCCGCTTCAACTGCCCTGAGTTCACCACCCTTTGCCCTATAACCGGACAGCCCGATTTCGCGGAGATCCGTATAAGCTACATTCCGGACATCAGGATGGTAGAGAGCAAGAGTCTTAAGCTATATCTCTTCAGCTTCAGGAACCATGGCGGTTTCCATGAGGATTGCGTCAATATAATCATGAACGACCTGATCAAGTTGATGGATCCGAAGTACATCGAGGTGTTGGGCCTGTTCACTCCTAGAGGGGGGATATCCATCCATCCTTATGCCAATTACGGCCGTCCAGGGACTGAATATGAGGCCCTTGCCCGGCAGCGTTTCTCTACCCATGAGTGACAAATTGTCAGCCCGATAGGCTTGGCATAACATTGGTTATTGACTAGGGCGTCCGGTTCGTGAGTTCCGGGCGCCTTAAATTTGTCAGTAAATAATAAAGGAGAAAAAAGAATATGGGAAAAATCATCGGAATCGACCTTGGAACCACCAATTCGTGCGTTTCGGTCATGGAAGGCAACCAGCCTACCGTCATAATCAACAATGAGGGTGAGAGGACAACTCCTTCCGTAGTGGCTTTCACTGACGGAGGTGAGAGGAAGATCGGTAACCCGGCAAAGCGTCAGGCTATCACCAATCCTCAGAATACAGTGTTCTCCATCAAGAGGTTCATGGGTGAGACCTATGACCAGGTGACCAAGGAAGTCAACCGCGTACCTTATAAAGTGGTCCGTGGTGAAAACAATACTCCTCGAGTGGATATCAACGGCAAGCTCTATTCCCCTCAGGAGATCTCCGCAATGGTGCTTCAGAAGATGAAGAAGACCGCTGAGGATTATCTCCGTCAGGATGTCACTGAGGCTGTCATCACAGTCCCTGCATACTTCTCTGACTCACAGCGTCAGGCTACCAAGGAGGCTGGACAGATTGCCGCCCTCGATGTGAAGAGGATTATCAATGAGCCTACCGCAGCAGCCCTTGCCTACGGCCTTGACAAGAAGAA
>CAMHFA010000032.1 GCA_946184255.1 uncultured Bacteroidales bacterium | reverse complement strand
CAGTCCAGGGGCCTCTCCTTCCTGGGAAAAATGACATTTCCGGAAAGGATGGTTCCCAGTTGATCTCGGGCCTTCTCATGGCTCTGCCACTGCTTCAAGGGGATTCTACCATCCATGTCCACGACCCCAAGAGCATTCCCTACATGTTCATCACCATTGATGTCCTGAAAAAATTCGGAATCAGGATAGGAAGCGAGATGGAAGGTGATGAGGTATTTATGGAAACCCAGGACTGGAGCCTATGCACCGGTGTGACTTTCAAGGTCAAGGGAGGACAGAGATATATTCCCGCATCATTCGATATTGAAGGAGACTGGAGCGCCGCAGCTAATTTCCTGGTTGCCGGTGCTGTTTTCGGAAAGGTCCAACTCTCCGGACTTGACACCTCTTCCCTCCAGGCTGACATTTCTATAATGGATATCCTGATGGAAGCCGGAGCAAGCCTCTCACAATTGGATGAAACAGGTGTCATCACCGCCCAGAGGGCTCCGCTCAGATCTTTTGACACAGATCTCAACAACTGCCCAGATTTGTTCCCTGCCGTGTCGATAATGGCCGCATTCTGCAATGGAGAAAGTCATATCCTTGGATTCAGGAGACTTGCCAGCAAGGAAAGTGACCGTGGAAAAGCCATTCTGGAAACCCTTGGAAAGATGGGCGTAGGGGCACATGCTGAAGGTGACTGCCTAACGATTGAAGGACAGACGCTTGAAAGCCGCCTGATGAACGGAACTCTCCTGAAAGGTGGGAATTACTCCTCATTCCACGACCATCGCATGGCCATGGCCTTGACCGTTGCCTCGTTAGGTGCTGATGGCCCTATTGTCATTGACGACACCGCCTGTGTCGCCAAATCCTTCCCCGCCTTCTACGACATCTGGGACTCCCTCTCCGAATAGCAGACTAAACCCCTTCAGACCACTGCCACCCTCGGCACGTTAAGAGGGGGGACCGGAGCGCAGCGATCGGTGGGGCCGCGAAGCGGCGGTATCAAGGGGTATAGTCTCCTATTCGGAAACAAGTGATTCCCGGAAGGACAGATTGGTGCCGGGAGAGGTGCGCATCGTGCGACCGATGCGGTGGCGGTCGGCCTTGACAGGACCCTTTATGAATTCGGGAATATTATAGGAGAACATCAGGTCCTCGTAGAACTTCTTTGGATTGCGTTGCGGCAGCAGGAACGGCTTGTGTTCTTGACCTGCTTCATCGACATAAGTCATGTAAAGGCGGGTGTACAAACCATCTATACGACGGCTGGAAAACACCAAAAAACGGCTGTTTGAACTCCAACTGTGATAGCTGTCAACTCCAGGAGCATTGGCTTCCGCTAAGGGACGGATATCTCCGCTTTCAAGGTCAACCGCATAAAGGTCCGCATCCTTATGCCAGATCGAGAAATTGCCATACCCATGCTTTGTGAAGACGAGAGTCTTTCCGTCAGGTGAAATCCTCGGGAAGGATGCGCTTGAAGAATCGGCGGCATGGAAAAGGGTGTCTATCCTGGAGCCAACCCTTCCTGCTACAGGATCGAAATCAACCCTGCAGAGATTGTAATGTACATTTCGATAACCATCAGGCATCGGATCAACAGCCGGTGCTGAACAGAAGTAAAGACTCTTTCCATCCGGCGAGAAAGTCGGGAAAGTCTCAAACGCATCATCACGCATGAGTTCCGGATTCGAGAACACCTCCATCTTCTCTGTGTCCATCACTACAACGTCCGAAGCAGCATCGAACACTTCAATCCTGTTGTGGTCGGCAGCATGGAATGACTGGAAAGTCCTGTTCACGGAGAATGCTATGTAGCGGCCCTCGGGATGCCAGTAGGGATAGACCAGGTTGGAGATTGTCTTGTCGGTCTTGGTGTTGAGTTTCTCAACATGCTTACTGTCCATATAGACCGTACCTCCGTTGGCCGCTCTCATGTGGAAAACCATTTTGGAGGGATCCTGCATCCTGAACGAATGGCAGTTGACGCAGTTGTTGTCAGTCAGACGGTTCTCGTAGATTGGAGTCTGAGTAAAGTCGGTAATATTCCTCTGGTAAAGCCCCATCTTGTTCCAAAGGCCGTAGCCGGGAGCGATAAGACGGTATGCCACATAAGGATCGGCCTCATATTCACTGACATTTACTTTGAACGGCTCATAGGACAGCCATTTACCGTCACGGAGTACCGCCACTGTGAATTCCAGACTACCGCCCTTTGAGGCCTCGAGAATATTCCTCCACTTTCGAAGAGGGATCCTGAAACCATATTTTCCGGATTTGACAGCTATCTTGCCACCGCCGGGGGCATTAATTTCGAGGAATGCTTTTTCGCCATCACCAACGGTGAAATCCAACGGTGCAATGTTGCATGGTACAGTAACCTCGGAATAATCCGGGAACATTCCTTCCGGCAAGCCTTTCAGTTCTCCGGAAGTTTTTACTCCCGAAGAGCAGGAAACCGTGAACAGCAGTACCGGCACCATGATTATTCTCAAGAATCTTTTCTTCTCTTTCATGGCCGTCAGATCTTTTTGAACATGAAATAGTACCAGTAAGTGTCTGAGAAGGATTTCATGTCCCTTATTGGATCGCCATTGCTGGCACCAAGTTCCAGGAACCTTCTCTTGAAAGACTGGTAACGGCTGAAAGTCCCGTCTGTGACACCATGTTCCCTACAGTAGGCCTCATCCTCTTCCGAGTAAACCAGGACGGCCTCTTGGAGATGGACGTGAAGGGATCCATCCGGATTGTAGGCCTTGGGATCGTTTTCGATATAAGCCTTTAGACCTTCAACATCCTTAGCCAGCAGCATGTAGGCTACATAATAGTCCCTGGCAGCTGCATTGTCAGGCTCAACGCTCAGGATCAATTCAAGATCCTTGTGGGGGTCCATGCCAACGAAATGGTCAACAGGAGGGATGCAGCGCCTTAGGTAGCCGAGTTCGTGATCTGCCTCAACAGCTTTGTCATTCCAGAGGAACCGGCGCATGTCGCGTGCCTCCTTCCGATACCCCCAAGTCTTTTCCATTTCGGAAATATATTTCTCCGCAACTCCGTAGGCGCCCCAGGCCAGATTGGTCCTGATTAGGCGCATCATCATAGTAGGGCTGCCGAATCGTACCCCCACACTTGCGTCAAATGCCTTGTTCTGGGAGTGCGCCACATTGCCCATCTGATAGAAAATGTGGCTGTCCAGAGCAATGACATCCGGAATCCTGTCACTCTGGTCGTCAGCCGCCACGAGAGACATGAACCCACTTTGGGGATAGTCAAAGAGTTTGTCGAGCAACTGTCCCTTATGTGAAAGGGCAAGGTTGCGGACGTTCATCATAAGGAAATTCTCATGTCTGGCAGTCCTGTCGGAAAGGATGGAATCCCACTCTCCGGCAACCACAAAGTGATTAAGGCGAAGCATGTCATAGTACTTCTTGTCCATGTGTGAGGGAATCCTCAGAAGGGCGGTCAAGGACAGAAGGATGGCAGCACAAGCCACTGCGATCTGGGCTACATTTCCTTTCAGCTTACCTGCAAGAACAGCCATGGCAACCACAAGTGGAAGTGCAATCCATGATGCATGAATATATAATCCCGGATGGACCAGTGGCTCATAGAAGAAATCCTGAAGAAGGGCCATTCTCATGCTCTGGATGTATCCTAAACGGACAGCCGCCCATGCGAAAAGAAGGACAACAGCCAAGGAAGTTGCTCCAAGATACCATCCTTCAGAACCATCAAGGGCATCCAGGACAATGATGCAGACCGCGAAAGGCAAAGCCGCAGGGCCGACCAGCCAGTAAAGAAGGGATGAGATCACCACTCCGGCAACAACCCTTACCAGCTTGCCTTTCTTCTGGAACAGGGAAACATACAGCCACAGGAAAACAACTATGGTCACAAATGCCACGAATCCCTGATAGTAGTACAGAGAATCGCTCAACGCACCTTCCTGGAAGAAAACCGGAAGGAAACAAAGTGGAAATGCAGCTTGCGGAGCACCGGTCTTTCTGACTGTTTTCCAAAGAATAAGAGCTGCACAAACTCCCAACAAAGCAGTCACGACTGAGCCTGCCCAGGAAAGCTTGAAAAACTGTACGATGAACTGTGACGCAATGAGGGCAAATCCACCTATGCCTCCCAACTTGGAAAGTATGTCTGGGCAGTCATAGAGGAACAGCTGGTTTTGTTCCCTGTAGAAGAATGTGTATTCCTCCCATTTCTGAAGGAGGATACAGGAAATCACGGCCGCCATTACCGCCACGGCCACCGCTATCCATCTGAATATGTCCTTATTTTGAGGGGCCATGGTATAAAGATACGTCATTTTTTCGGTAATGTGAACACTACGTCATCAGATGAAAGCCACCTCGTGTTCCGTTGACTTAATGAACTTGTCAAGCAAATCCCTTGTCCTTATTTTGAGGAAACATGTAGCCGTCCCATCGGTACAAGCGTACCATTCATTTTCGGAAACGCATCTGTCCATTACCAGGTGGACGTCTTTCGCAGAAGGCAGAACGGCGCTTAGGATCGTAGTCGCTCCGACCTTGACACCCGTTATTTCCTCCAGTTTGTCTGCCGGGGCAAACGAAACTCTCGGAATTCCCAATGCCCTGCAGAAATCCTTGGTCACGAATGGCTTCTCATCAGTCGTTACATAGATGTAGAATTCTGTCTGCTGACGGTTGCAAAGGAATATTGTCTTGACTATCCTGGTTCCTATCTTTTTATCTATGTTGAGACAATCCTCCATTGTGAGTCCCGGATCTGTGTCTACCCTCTCGAAAGGGATTCCGAGTTTGTCCAATGTCTCATAGACGAGTTTCTGGAGAGGGCTGGAGAACTCAACAGGAGGTGTGGTTATTATTTCGCTGACTTTAAACACCGTTAATCTTTATTTATTTCCTGTACATTGCAAAAACAGCCGAGCCAGATCCAGACATCGCAGCATATACCGCCCCGCTGTCATAAAGAGACCGTTTAACCGCAGCAAGTTCCGGATGCTTCTTGAACACTGTTGTCTCGAAATCATTCACCACAAGTCCCTTCCACTCCTCGACAGGCTGCTTCAAAGCATCCTTTAGACCCATTGAACATCTAGTAATGATGCCATCGTAAGCTTCCTTGGTGGAAACGGAGATGCCTTCGGGGACAAGGACCTTGACTTCATAGCCAGAAAGGTCCAGGTCGAACGGTTCAAGGATCTCTCCACGACCCGTGCCGAACATAGGGCGGTTCCAGATGAAGAAAGCGCAGTCGCTGCCGAGCCTGGAAGCATATTCAGAAAGCCTCTCATTTGAAAGACCAAGGGTGCAGATATCGTTCAGTGCTTTCAGGGTGAACGCGGCATCGGCAGATCCGCCTCCAAGTCCCGCTCCTACGGGAGCCGTCTTTTCAAGGAATATCTTTACCGGAGGTAACTTGAAATCTTCTGCAAGGAGATAATATGCCTTGGCACAGAGATCCTTAAGCGGATCCCAGTCAATACCTCCGTCCCTTGCAATAGAGATCATCAATTTACCATCTTCGGAGATTCCCTGTGCAACTGAACCATAGCGGCCGAACAAGGAAGCCGAAGTACGGCTATAGTCATCACCGGTGATGACCTCCAGAGTGTCTCCGAACTCATGGCACGGGACGAAAAGAGTCTCGATGTCATGGTAGCCGTCGGGCCGTTTCCGGATCACGTTCAGCCCGAAGTTCAGTTTCACATTTGTCTGGAGAATCATATGGCTAGTGAACGGATGGCGGATTCTATTCTGGCCATCAGGGTTTCATCCTCAAGACCGTTCAGGACAGGAGCAACGAACGAAATCATCTGAAGGACTTTTGCCTCTTCTTCAGGGATGCCACGGGATCTCATGTAGAACTGTTCGTCTTCGTTGAGCTTTCCGACTGTGGCACCGTGGGAGCACTTGACATCATCAGCATAGATTTCAAGCTGTGGCTTAGTGTTGACCGAAGCTTCTTCCGTCAGGACGATATTATGGTTCTCCTGGTAGGCCTCTGTCTGCTGGGCGTCAGGAGAGACTATTATCTTACCAAAGAAAGAGCATTTAGCCGAGCCTGAAGCCAGCCCGTTGAAAAGCTGCCTGGACCTGCATCCTCCAACGAGGTGATTCATGGTGATGCTGAAAGAAACCTCATCCGTGCCGGAGCTTAGATATATCCCCTTCAGTTCCACATTGGCATCTGGACCTGTCAAATCAATTGTCAGTGGAATGCCAGCAGAGACTCCGGGAAGGACGATAATCGTCATGTCCAAGGTTTCTCCTTCACCGACGGTTAATTTGGACGGTGGTTTGACAAACGCACCGGCCGATCTCTCCGCCGAAAGAACATAGACCTTTTTAGAACTGCTCGAACCCATCTTTCTCAATCTTGTCAATCAGTTCCCTTCCGCCGTCAGCAACAATCTGTCCCGCCTTCAGGACATGAACCCTGTCCGGCTGGACATATTCAAGAAGCTTCTGGTAGTGAGTGATCACAATCGCCGACTTTTCCGGAGTGTGCAGGGCATTGACCCCGTCCGCGACAATCTTGAGCGCATCCACGTCAAGGCCGCTGTCGGTCTCGTCAAGGATTGCCAGGACCGGATCGAGCATGGCCATCTGGAATATCTCATTGCGTTTCTTTTCACCCCCTGAGAAGCCCACGTTGACCTCTCTCTTGGCAAATTCCGGCTTCATCTGCACCAGGGCCATCTTCTCCTTCATCAGCTTCAGGAAGTCACCGCCCTTGATCGGCTCAAGACCCTCAGCCTTACGCTTGGAGTTGATAGCCGTCTTCATGAAGTTGGTTATCGAAACCCCTGGAATCTCGATCGGATACTGGAAGGACATGAATATTCCTGCCCAGGCCCTTTCCTCGGGTTTCATCGCAAGAAGGTCCTTGCCCATGAATTCTATTGTACCGGCAGTAACTTCGTAGCCCGGCTTACCGGTCAGGATGGCTGACAGGGTACTCTTGCCGGCTCCGTTCGGACCCATCACGGCATGGATCTCCCCTCGTCCTATCTCAAGATTTATTCCTTTGAGGATCTCCTTGTCGCCCACACTGGCGTGAAGCCCGCTTATTTTCAAAAAAGCCATATTCTTATAACGTAATATTCAATAATTCTAACGCCCATCCTTATAAAGCCTGAACCAAGTCCAGAGGGACCAGATTCCGTTAATGAGATACAAGGCACTCACAATCGGCATGAACACCAGTCCGGCGCTGAGGTAAAGGGTGATGTTTGCGGCATTTACCACCAGCCAGACAATCCAGCAGTCCCATTTCTTCTGAGCTGACAGGAACTGGGCAAGAAGGGTCAGCATCAGTACGAAGGAATCCAGCCAGGGAGTTGGATCAGGACTGAAAGTCCCTACTCCCCACGATGTCCCCAACTTGCTTAGGACAAATCCCCAGACAGCACCGGCTATGACCACGACAGTCAGAGCTACGCACCAGCCTTTCATGTCCAGGCGGCTGACCTTAAGAGCCGTGGAGTCCTGGGCGCTCTTTTCATCCTCCTTGGGGTGGGTCCATCTCCAATGACCGAAGGCATTGATACCGAAAGCAATCGGCTGAAGAAGCATCGCAGAATAGAGATGCCTCTGCCAGAACAGCATGAAAAGCAAGATATTGTAGAGGTAGCCGACCCAGAAATTGTACTTGCTGTTCCTGCCGGCCATAACCACGCAGGTGAGACCGGCAATCACCCCGATAAGTTCAAGCCAGCTGACTCCTGCACCGCCCAATGTAAAGGCTATGTTGTCTATGTCGAATATATTCATCATCCTACAGATCCTTCAAGTGAAACCTGGAGAAGTTTTGTCGCCTCGACAGCAAACTCCATAGGGAGCCGTGACAGAACTTCATGTGCATAACCGTTGACAATCAATCCAACAGCATCCTCAGCATCAAGTCCTCTCTGGTTGCAGTAAAAGAGCTGCTCGTCGCTGATCTTGGAGGTAGTAGCCTCATGCTCCACGATAGTAGTCGGATTATAACTCCGTATGTCAGGGAATGTGTGAGCACCACATTTCGAACCGATCAGGAGGCTGTCACACTGTGAGAAATTCCTTGCACCTATCGCGCCGGCATTCATCCTCACGAGACCACGATAGCTGTTCTGACTGTGACCGGCGGAAATACCCTTACTGACTATACGGCTCTTTGTACCACGGCCGATATGGATCATCTTGGTCCCAGTGTCAGCTTGCTGATAGTTGTTGGTAACTGCTACCGAATAGAATTCAGAAGAGGAATAATCCCCCTTTAGGATTGTGGAGGGATACTTCCAGGTAATGGCTGAACCGGTCTCCACCTGAGTCCAGCTGAGATGTGCTCCGCTACCCTTGCATATTCCTCTCTTGGTCACGAGGTTAAGGATTCCTCCACGGCCTTCTGCATCACCAGGATACCAGTTCTGTACAGTAGAATACTTGACGTCCGCATCCTTCTCCACCACAATTTCAACCACTGCCGCATGGAGCTGGTTCTCGTCACGCATCGGCGCCGTGCAGCCTTCCATGTAACTCAGCGACGATCCTTCCTCGGCAACTATCAAAGTCCTTTCAAACTGTCCGGTTCCGGCAGCATTGATCCTGAAATAACTGGACAGGTCCATTGGACACTTGACACCTTTGGGAATATAGCAGAAGCTGCCGTCACTGAACACTGCGGAATTAAGGGCGGCAAAGAAATTGTCTCCTACCGGTACCACACTTGCAAGATACTTCCGGACAAGATCGGGATGTTCCCTCACAGCTTCCGAGAAG
>CAMHFA010000031.1 GCA_946184255.1 uncultured Bacteroidales bacterium | reverse complement strand
TGGATAAACAATTGAATCTGTTTTTCATGTTCTTAGGTATTATTTGTTGTTTTTTAGATAGTTCCATAGAGGATCCCATGTAACCCTCTCCAGTACGACCTTCCTGTCTCCACGCCGTACATCGTCCCCGGCTGATCCGGGCACTATAGCCGTCCTTTTGCCAAATCCCATGTAGCATAGTTGCGTTTCGGGTACACCTCGCAGGATCAAGGCATCATAAACAGCCTTCGCCCTGGCAACGGACAGCTGCTCATTGTAGGTTTCCCCACCTCTGGAGTCAGTGTGACCGGAAACAAGGAAGCGGTCGTCTGGATAGGAGGCAATGATCTTCGCAACTTCATCAAGTACCGTCTCGCTTCCTGGTGTAAGTTCAGCCTTGTCGAAATCGAAGGTTACGTTTTCCATCAGGACATCGATTGAATTGCCACAGGGGATCTCTTTGAAGACTTCCCTTATCGTTTCTACAGGGACCTCCTTCACTACTTCTTTCTCAATGAGTTTCTCCACTATCCTTTCGGGAGCAGGTTCAGGACGCAGGCTCCTGCCTCCGAACCTGAACACCAATCCGGCCGATCCCTGGGCGAAATTGGCACCCTTAGATCCAAGTGATCGTAAATAATTTCCCTCGATGCGGATCCCTACCCGTTCACTCAACCATCCTACAACGCCTATACCGGCAGATACGGGAATGTAGGTATCCTTGTCGAATGTACTGCCTTTGTTCCAGGAATCCTCCGCTTTCCAAACACCTTCATTTGTAAAGTCTCCTTCAAACTTCCCAAACCAATAAGCCGGGAAATCCTTGCGATAATAATTAACGCCCAGTCTCAGGTAAGGTTGAACCCATCCTTCTCCCAGAAGAGGACGAAACTGCAGTCCCGGTCCGGCAAGGATGGCTCCACCCTGTTTCAAGGATCCGGATTCGTAATGCCTGGCTAATCCCACAGTCCCCTGTGCATCCAGGAAAAGCCATGGTTTCAGTTCATAGGCAGCGTAGAGACTGATGCCTCCATAGAGCGATTTCTCTTCCAGGGAAAAGACATAGTCTCCTCCTTTTGTGACATGGAAATCGGAAAGCATAGTTCGCGAATGGTTGACGGCAGACCCGCCGATACCCACTTCAAAGGAATGCATCCTTTCCTGGGAGTAAACCCCTGGAGGGCAAAGCAAAATGATGGACAAAGCCATCAAAACTAGTTTTTCTTTCATAAGTCCAGATTATGTTTAATAATGGTGATTTGTCATTCGAAAGAGAACTCGGAAAGGTTCTTCATCCCGGGAATCCCATAGTAGGATGACTCAATGTCTCCTTTCAGATAGACTTTCCTCGACAGGAGCTGAGGGTTCTCAACCAGGTTCAGTTTCTCCCTTATGGGGCCTTTTACCAATTGCACAGACATGCAGGAGGCCTTTTCGGATACTGATGAGCGGGAGGCAATGGCTATGCATGTCATTGACTCGAAAGGTGGAGTGAAACGGATACCGTTCTTACTTGAGGAAAGGTCTCCTCCTACTATATATCCACAGACCCAGACACCCTTTTCCCCTGCATGGCTTTTGGCTTGTCCGACTCCATAAGCGTTCTCAATTGTAACCCCTGAGTCGGTTTCTTGAGAACCTATGATGAATTCATCCTCAGTCCAAGTCCTCAAGGTATCTAGCGAGATGGAAACATCCGAAGAAGTACTTCCAGAGAGTCCCTGAGCTGAAGGGCAGGCTATTCCCAAAGTCAGCATCTGCCTGGCCTCAAGAAACCTAGAAAGAAGGCGGGTTGAGTTCTGCCCGTCATCAAGGACCACTGTCAGGTTGCCAGGTTTGAAGAAACCGGTCCTGTCGGAAGCGCTGCCATAGACAAGGCTTCCTCCTTCCGAAGAAACAGAGAGGGAACCGCTTGGATATGATTCCAGGAAATCATGGGATATCCTCAGCCTTAATCCACAGTTAAGTTGACTGCAATCAAGGAGCACCTTTGTCTCCGCTCCTGCCTTTACTATTACCACCTGTTCATCCCCGAACTGGGGTGCATCAAATTCCGGAGTGGAGAACTCCATGGACACTGCGCTTACCGTATAGGTTCCAGGATTTACCAGGAGAGCTTCGGGAGAATCTCCATATTTACCATTATATAGGAGCTCACCGGAGGAATCTGAAACTTTTAGGATGAAAGCGTCGGTATCCGGAATCTCGCTGAGTGACCTGGTAGCCAGTGATGGGTTGAAATTCCAGACAAGGGTTCCTTGACTGTTATCAACTGTGATCTTGTTACATGAGAATGGCAGAATCCCAGATAGAAGGATGGCCACGGCAGGAAGAGACCGAAGAAGGCCTTTGGATGAAGTTTTCATAGCATTTTGTTTTTCCGGACCGCACCGTTGCGATTCACGGCAAAGCTACGAAGACAAGGCAGAAAGGTGAATAAAAAAACAGAAAAAGATGGATGAACAATCAAAAATTTCAGTTTCCCCACTCAGGGACCCCTAAAATTCACGAGGCAATCGCATTCACTGCGATCGCCCCGCTACTTAACCTAAACTTAAACTATGAAAAACTTCAAGGCAAAAATAACAAAAACTTTCTATAATAAAAAAGAAATGAACCGATTTTTATTATTGCATATACCTTGATAACAATTCTTTTTCGAGGTCTGCGATGCTTACCCCCATCTGTTCATTAAGTACCAGAAGATGGTAGATTAAATCAGAAGCCTCGTAAATATATCTGGGGACATTGCCGGCCATGGCCTCCAGAATGGTTTCCACAGCCTCCTCACCTACTTTTTGGGATATCTTTGCAACACCGCTTTCAAAAAGCCTGGTGGTATAGTGCCCCTGTGGCATATTCTTATGCCGGCTCGCAATAACCTGTTCCAGTTTCTTAATAAAACCTTCTTCGGACGGAGTGTCAAAACACGATACCGTCCCCCTGTGACATGTAGGGCCGTCAGGCCGGGCAAGTATCAGAAGTGTGTCAGAATCACAATCGGCATACATCCCTTCAACATGGAGGTAATTGCCACTGGTCTCACCTTTGGTCCATAATGTCTTTCTTGAACGGCTCCAGAAAGTGACAAGTCCGCTTTCGCATGTCTTCCCATAAGCATCTGAATCCATGTATCCTAACATAAGGACCTTCCTTGTAGCACAGTCCTGGACTATCACCGGAATAAGTCCGTCAGAATTCTTGCTGAAATCCAGTTCTATCTTTTCCATATCAGTATTTGATTATAACCTCACATTTATTCCACGCGCGAAAAGATATTCCTTAAGTTCGCGCACCGTTGTCTCTCCATAATGGAATATACTGGCGGCCAGTGCGGCATCTGCCTTTCCTTCAGACAGTACTTCCGCGATGTCTTCCGCCGACCCTGCTCCGCCAGAGGCAATTACAGGTATCGAAAGGCTTCCGCACAGTTGGGCAAAGACATCGCAAGGGTAACCTTTCCTGGTACCATCGTGATCCATTGATGTGAACAAAATCTCACCTGCCCCTCTTTCCTGGACCTCCCTGGCCCAACTGAACAGTTCCTTGTCAGTTGGACGCCGTCCTCCATCCGACATGGCAGCCCATCTGTCACCTTCCCTTCTGGCATCTATCGCCACCACGACAAATTGGCTTCCGAAATGGTATGCTATGTCTCCGACAAGGTCCGGATTGCGCAGGGCAGCACTGTTTATCGTTATCTTGTCCGCCCCTGCTTCAAGTAGCCTGCCTGCATCGGACAGGGAGGATATCCCTCCTCCCACGGTGAATGGGATGTCTATCCTCTCGGAAATGGAACTGACCAGGTCGACGAAAGTCTTCCTACCCTCGAAAGTAGCGCTTATGTCCAGGTAAACCAGTTCATCAGCACCCTCTGAAGCGTAGCGGGCTCCGAGTTCAACGGCATCACCGACATCCTTGAGTCCAAGGAAGTTTATCCCTTTCACCGTCCTGCCATCCTTTACGTCCAGGCAAGGTATTATCCTCTTGGCGACCATCTGGCAATCTCATCCAAACTTATCCTTCCTTCATAGAGGGCCTTCCCCACTATCACCTTGGGAACTCCTGCCTTCTCCAAAGCCGCGATATCACCTGCACTGCTTATACCTCCACTTGCTGAAAGAGAAATCTCAGGGAACTCATATAAAATTTCATCATAGAGTTCCACATCCGGACCGCAGAGCATCCCGTCGCGTGAAATCTCAGTGACTATCACATTCCAGAGGTTAGGGAGGAATGATTCAATCAGATCGAACAGATCTACACCCGTATTCTCTGTCCAGCCGTTAACAGCAACCTCACGTCCCCTGACATCAGCCCCGAGGACGATCCTGTCCGGACCGAATTCTTCCAGAAGGCCAGAAAAAACTTCCGGATTCCTCACTGCCATGGTCCCGCAGATTGCCCTTGAAGCGCCCGCCTCCAGTACTGACTCGACATCTTCGCGGTTTTTCATGCCGCCTCCCCATTCAATATCCAGTCCCTTCAGGGCAGAAATACTTTTCAGCTGGTTCAGGTTGACAGGATATCCCTCGATGGCCCCGTCAAGGTCCACTATATGGACAGCCCGGATTCCGGAATCAAGGAATCTGGTGGCCGTTGCAAGCGGAGAATCATCATATGATGTCTTTCTGGAATAATCCCCTTGGGAGAGGCGTACGCAACGTCCTCCAATAATGTCGATTGCGGGAATAACTTGTATCATAAGCTTAAGAAATTATCAAGTATCATCGCCCCGGTAGGGCCGCTTTTTTCAGGATGGAACTGTGTCCCATAAAAATTCCTTTTCCCCAGCGCTGCACTGAAGGGAACGATATGGCCGGTTGTTGCAATGGTGTTTTCACAAAGCCCGGCATAATAAGAGTGGACATAATACACGAATGAGCCCTCTCCGATCCCATTGAACAATGGAGAACTGAGGTCGTGAATGCTATTCCAACCCATATGAGGAATCTTCTGTTCGGGCTCTTCCCTTTCGAAGCGCCTTACATCCGCATTGAATATTCCAAGCCCCTCAACATCTCCCTCATCACTGTGGCGGCACATTACCTGCATCCCGACACAGATCCCCAGAACCGGACATTCAAGTTTTGGAATAACCAAATCAAGCCCCAGGGACCTAAGGCTGGCAAGGGCCACGGAAGCATCACCTACGCCAGGCAGGATTACCTTGTCCGCCAGCATCAATTCGGAGGGATCCGACGTAAGGGTCCATTCAGCGACTCCACACCTTCTCAAGGCATTGATCACGGAGCGGACGTTGCCTGCTTCATATTCAACTATGGCTATCATAGCAATCCCTTGCTGCTTGGAATGTCATATTTGAAAGGCTCCTTGTGCACAGCCATTCCCAAAGTCCTTGCAAAGGCCTTGAAAACCGACTCCGCAAGATGATGGTTATTCTCACCCCTTGCCTGGATGTGCATATTGCATTTCATGGCGCAACAAAGGGAGTGGAAGAAGTGCTTGAACATTTCTGTCGGCGTGTCTCCGACATATTCCCTTGTAAACGGGACATCCCACTTGAAATCGACCCTGCCTCCCAGATCCATCAGGACCATTGCATCACAATCATCCATCGGCAGGACAAAACCGTAGCGGTTTATCCCACGACGGTCCCCAAGTGCTTTGACTATGGCCTCACCAAGGGTAATGGCGACATCCTCCATGGTATGATGTTCATCCACATCCAGGTCACCATCAACCTTGACATTCAGGGTTATACCACTATGGTGAGGGATCTGGCTGAGCATATGGTCAAAGAACTTCAACCCGGTGCTCACATCCGATTCCCCATTTCCATCCAGGTCCACTTCAATGAATACATGCGTCTCACCGGTTGTCCTCTCCAAGACTGAATGCCTGTTTCCTGTGCTAAGGATCTGCCTGAGAAGGGCTTCGGACCCGCCAGAAGTACCAGGCAGGACATCACCCTTTTTGCAGTACCTCTCAACAGACCTGATGACGGCGTCGTTCTCCTGAGGAGTTCCGACTGTCAACCTCAACGCACTCCCACAGCCGGGAGTATTAGACCTGTCCCTGACAATAATCCCGTCAGAAAGCAGATGGGAGTACAACTCCTTTGGCTCGGGAGTCTGGATCAGGATGAAATTGGAGTCGCTGGGAAACACCTTGGTAATGCAATCCATCCCAGAGAGGAATGATGACAGTCTTTGACGTTCCGATCTTATCAGGGTCACTTCCGCTTCCTTGCGTGAATCATCCAACATGGAAGATGCAAGGGAAAGGGTGTCTGCCCCTACATTATATGGATATCTTACCTTGTCGAACAAACTGATTACGAAAGGGTCAGCGATGCACATCCCCACGCGGAGTCCGGCCAGGCCATAAGCCTTCGAGAGAGTCTGGAGGATAATCAAGTTTGGATATTCCCTGATGAGCATGGCCAAAGACCCCCGTTCTGAGTAGTCCACATAGGCTTCGTCAAGGACCACCATTCCTCGAAAGCCCTCAAGCAGTCTCCTGATGTCCTCCTCAGGGAAGGAATTCCCGGTAGGATTGTTGGGGGAACAAATGAACATCAGCTTGCTGGATTCATCCGATGCCTTCAGCATGTCTTCGACAGGAAGGGAAAAATCCTGTCCAAGCATAACTGTACGGCGCTCCACCCCGTTCATGTCGGCACAGACCGAGTACATGCCATAGCTTGGCGCCATGATCACTGCATTATCCTCTCCGGGAGTGCAGAATACCCTATAACACAAATCAATCGACTCATCACTACCGTTACCGAGAAAAACCTCCTCAGGATTGACTCCTTTGATGGAAGCAAGACGCCTTACAAGGGCATCCCGCTTGTTCCTGTAAGGATAGCGGTTGAGTCCGTTCCTGTCAAAGGGGTTCTCGTTTGCATCCAGCAGCATGCCCAACTCCCCTTTGTATTCGTCACGGGCGGTTGAATATGGTTCCAAGTCGAGGATATTCTTCCTGACCAGGCGGGAAATATCGGAAGGATCCATATCAATCAAGATTTTGTGATAATCTGAGACGCACGGCATTAGCATGGGCCTTAAGTCCTTCAGCTTCAGCCATAATGATGATCATCTCTCCAATTCTGGAAAGTCCCTCCTGTGTAATGGACTGGTAGGTGACAGAATGCATGAAACTTTCAACTCCTATCCCGCTCCAGGCAGTAGCCCTGCCAGAAGTCGGAAGGATATGGTTTGTCCCGCTTGCATAGTCTCCGGCACTCTCCGGGGTATAATTACCCAGGAAGACACTTCCAGCCGCCTTTACCTTACTGGCCGCGAACTCCGGATCCTCAACCGAAAGGATCAAGTGTTCAGGAGCATAGTGGTTCGCAAATTCGAATTGTTCTTCAGGATCGTTTATCACAACAATCCGGCTGTCAATCAATGCCTTGTCAACGACGTCCTTTCTGGGAAGGGATTCTTTCTGTCTCTTGATCTCAGCCTGTACTGCCCGGGCGAAAGAATAGTCTCCACAAACAAGTATCACTTGACTGTCAGGGCCATGCTCGGCCTGGGAGAGCATGTCGGAAGCTACAAAGCGAACGTCAGCACTGCTGTCGGCAATTACCATAACCTCTGAAGGCCCTGCCGGCATGTCGATCGCTATTCCCTCCTTGCAAATCAATTGTTTGGCTTTCAAGACATAACGGTTACCCGGTCCGAATACCTTATCAACCTTGCCTATTGTACCTGTACCATATGCCATTGCGGCAATGGCCTGAGCTCCGCCGACTTTGAAGACATCAGTAATTCCGCATGCCTGAGCAGCAAACAATATGGCAGGGGCAATCTTCCCATCCTTTGAAGGAGGTGTACAGATGATTCTCTCAGGGCACCCGGCAATCCCGGAAGGTACTCCAAGCATCAATACCGTGGAGAAAAGAGGAGCAGTTCCACCCGGAATGTACAATCCCACCCTCGGCAGAGGAAGCGAGCGACGGACACAGACTATCCCCATGCCGTCATTCCATGACAGACTCTTAGGTGTCTGGAGACCATGGAAAGCCGTAATCCTCGATTTCGCTTCAAGAATCGCTGTCTTTAACTCATCGGACACCAGCTTTTCCGCTTCAGAGAATTCTTCAGGAGTGACCTTTAATCTTGAAGGCGCCTGTCCTTCTATCTCCGTTATCACATTGATCAATGCAGCATCCCCACCCTCCTTGACTCTGTGAAGGATGTCAGTAACCCGCCAGTCAAGTGTGGAATCGTCCCTTCTGACCCGTTTTACCCAAAAGGGCCACTGATCCTTGTGTGGTTCTATGAATATTCTCATGGTCAATCAATTACCTTGTCAACGTTCAAAATCAAAATTCCTTCCGCACCGATCTTTTTCAAGTTTTCCACCGTGCTCCAGAGAGAAGAATCATCCACTACCGAATGAAGTGAGCACCAACCTTCCAAGGCAAGTGGCATAACGGTTGGACTTCTCATCGACGGGAGAAGAGCCATGGCTTCCGGAAGCCTGGCAGATGGAATATTCATCAAGACATATTTTTTGCCCCAGCTCTCCTTTACAGCATCGAAGCGGAACAGGATGGAATCAAGCAATGATTTTTTCTCGGAAGGGAGTTCTCTCCTGCAGACCAGCACCGCCTCACTCTCAAGCACACTTTCAACCTCCTTAAGTCCGTTGGAAACCAAGGTTCCTCCGGACGAAACGATGTCGAAAATCGAATCAGCAATCCCGGCCGACGGGGCTATTTCTACTGAACCTTTTATCTCCCTGATTATGGAAGTGACTCCCTTCCCGGAGAGGAAACGACCGAGAATCGACGGATAGGATGTAGCTATTGAACGCCCTTCAAACCACGTCAGGCCAGTATAATCCACATTCTTGGGAATTGCCAGCGAAAGGCGGCATTTGCCGAAACCCAAATGT
>CAMHFA010000030.1 GCA_946184255.1 uncultured Bacteroidales bacterium | reverse complement strand
ATTCCGCGAGAACGGAGATTGGCCTTGATGAAAGCTGCGAAAGGGCTGTCCTTGACAAAAGCAGTCAGGACCTTCACCGGCAATCCGAGATATGAGGATATACTGGCGACGTTAGTCTCGGCACTGGTGGCCTGAAGGCGGAACAGGTCACTGGAATGAACGGGCTGTCCGGCATCCGGGCATAAACGCAGGCCCATGCTGGTAGGAACCAGCATGGCATACCTGCAATCCTTACCTAAATAATTATCCATCCTATTTCGTTGGCATAGACTTGATGATACCCTCGTTGACGGCACGGAGCTTCTTTTCATCCATCTTGATGATCTTGCGGTCGTAGGTCATAAGACCGTTGACCTCTATCTCGACGTCCGTAGTCTGGGTGTACACTGCAGCACAGCAGCCCTGTTTGATGAGCTGTTTCAGCTGCTCTGCGAAATCAGCATATTCCTTAAGCACATCGTCTCCGCTCTTGTACTGGACATATCCCCAGTTCTTGTCCGCCTGCCAGAGGTGACCTTCAATAGGGAATCCGATACCTCCGTATTCACCGAGGACATTGATCATGTTCTTGTCCCACATCCTCATGGCCGGATAGGGATAGTGATGGTTGTCGAGGATGTCTCCTACTCCTTCCTCCCAGTTTCCGCCGGAAGACTGGTTTATGAGCCTGGTAGGATCGAGTTTCTTGGTGTAGGCAACAACGTCCTTTGTGTCAAACTGGCTCCATGCCTCGTTGAACGGTACCCACACGACTATGCACTGGAACTTCTTGACCTGGTTGATAATCTCTGTCCACTCCTTGTAGTAATTGGCCTTGGCCTCGGGTGTCGCAGGGAAATCCTCTCCCTCTCCATAGTAGTACATGCCCCACTTGCCTTTACGGTTGTCAGAGAAAGAAGGCATGTCCTGCCAGACGAGCATTCCGAGCTGGTCGCAATAATAGAACCAACGGTCGGGTTCAACCTTGATGTGCTTACGGATCATATTGAATCCGAAATCCTTGGTCTTCTGGATGTCATACTTCAGTGCTTCGTCAGTTGGAGCGGTGTAAAGTCCGTCAGGCCACCAACCCTGGTCGAGAGGTCCCAGCTGGAAGAGAGCCTGACCGTTCAGACCCATGAGTTTTGTGTTGCTGTTCTTCTGGAAGACTGCGATCTCACGCATGGCGGTGTAGGCAGCGACCCTGTCGATAACCTTTCCGTTCCTCAGGATCTGGATGTCCAGACCATAGAGATATGGTGAATCAGGAGACCAGAGTTTGGGATTCCTGACATTCAGGGTGACAGTGCCACCTGGAACGGTCATTCCTGAAGCAAGCACCGAATACATGCCGTCTGCTGCAGTCTTGGCAGCATTAGCCGTTTCTGTTGAATATCCGATACCGCCATCGAGAAGGAAAACCTTAACGACATCGCCTTCCTGAGTCCCTTCTGTGCAGACCTGGATATCCAAGGAATTGCTCTTGATGTCCGAAACTACATTGTAGTCAGCAACATGGGCAGTTGCGACAGGTTCAATCCACACACTCTGCCAGATACCGGACACCGGAGTGTACCAAATCCCGCGTGGATTCATAACCTGCTTTCCACGAGGCTGGAAGTCGTTGTCAGTCGCATCCGCCACCTTTACCACCAGAGTATTGGCTCCGCTCTTCAGATAAGGTGTAACATCGAAACCGAAATGTGTGTAACCTCCGGTGTGGCTGCCGATCTGGATATCGTTGACATAGACATCAGCCCTCCAGTCGACCGCGTCGAAGTTGAGCATCAGTCTCTTTCCTTTCCATGCAGAAGGGACGGTAAAGGTTGTCCTGTACCAAAGGGCATCATCAGCCGTAACGGTACGTCCTACTCCAGAAAGGGATGATTCGACTGCGAAAGGAACGAGTATCTTGCCGTCGAAAGCACTGGGGCGGGCACTGGATTTAGGAGTGATTGCATAATCCCAAAGTCCATTGAGGGATTTCCATTCACTGCGCACCATCTGGGGACGCGGATACTCCGGATGAGCGTTGGCTGGGGAAACCTCCTCAGCCCATTTTGTCCTGATCCTGTCTCCGGCAGGAGCCCACTGCTGGGCAGAAGCACTGACTGCAACCGTCATGACGGCTACTATAAAAGCGATAGCATTTGATTTGGTCATATGTAAAGAGTTAGTTATATGTGTCGGTTCTTTATACAAATATAATAAAAACAAGCCTAATAGGAAAGCCATGGGATTATTTTACTATTTTTGTTAAAATCGAGAAACGATATAGTAAACTTAGAAACGATAGACAATGAGAAGAATCCTTTTTTTACTGGCCATGTCAGCCTGTATCTTTACGGCGAAAGCCCAATCCTATGAATCACGCCGCCCTTCACCTGAAGACAGACTATTCAGGAGCGAGGCAGTGGAAGCAAAAATCAAGGAAGTTACAGCACAACTGACAAATCCCAAGCTTGCCTGGATGTTCTCGAACTGCTTCCCCAACACCCTGGACACCACCGTCCATTTCGGAAAGGATGAGAACGGTAACTGGCGGACCTTCGTTTACACCGGTGACATCCATGCCATGTGGCTCAGGGATTCCGGAGCACAGGTCTGGCCTTACGTCCAGCTTGCCAATGAGGATGAGCATCTCAAGAACATGCTCGCCGGAGTGATCAACTGTCAGTTCAATCTGATCTGCATCGACCCATATGCAAATGCATTCAACGATGGCCCTACAGGAACAGGATGGCAGAATGACCGTACCAAGATGAACCCCAACCTGCATGAACGCAAATGGGAGATCGATTCCGATTGCTATCCTATCCGACTCGCCTATCAGTATTGGAAGACCACGGGCGACACCTCTGTCTTTGGAGATACATGGATCAAAGCCATCCGGAACATTCTGACCACCTTCAGGGAGCAACAACGCAAAGAGGGACACGGTCCATACCGTTTCCAGCGTGAGACGACAACCCAGACCGACACCAAATCCAATTATGGTTTCGGCAATCCTGTCAAACCCGTAGGACTGATCGCGTCGGCTTTCAGGCCCTCCGATGATGCCACTACCTTTGAATTCCTGATTCCGTCCAACTTCTTTGCTGTCACTTCCCTGCGCAAAGCCGCCGAAATCCTCGAAACGGTCAACAAGGAAAAGGGCCTGGCTATCGAATGCCGTACCCTGGCCCATGAAGTCGAAGATGCGCTTTGGACCTATGCCACTGTCGAGCATCCCAAGTACGGAACGATCTACGCTTATGAAGTTGATGGTTTCGGAAACAAACTGATGATGGATGATGCCAACGTGCCGAGCCTTCTGGCCATGGCCTACCTGGGCGACGTCACACAACAGGATCCTATCTACCTCAACACACGTCGCTTTGTCTGGAGCGAGGACAACCCTTATTTCTTCAAGGGTACTGCGGCAGAGGGGATTGGTGGACCGCATATCGGTTATGACATGGTCTGGCCGATGAGTATTATGATGAAAGCCTTCACCTCACGTGACGATGCGGAAATCAAATGGTGCATAGAAACACTTCTCAAGACCGACGCCGGCACAGGCTTCATGCACGAATCTTTCCACAAGGACAATCCTGAAAAGTTCACCAGGGAATGGTTTGCATGGCAGAATACCCTTTTCGGCGAACTGATTATCAAGCTCATCGGGGACGGCAAGCTGCCGCTTCTGAACTCAATCACACAAATATGACAAAAAGACTGATATTGTTTGGAATCCTGCTTGTTTCCCTCGTGGGATGCAGGCAATCCAAACATATTGACAGGACATGGTCCACCAGGGCAGATACTTCTTCATTCGCCCTGGCAGACTGTTTCTGGAACACTGAAAAGCTATATTGCAACTACAACAATGCCGGAGATACCACATTCCATTACTGGCCACAGGCCCATGCGTTGGATGTCTTCACGGACTGGTACTTACGTACCGGAGACGAGAAGGTGCTAACGTTGTTCGACGAATGGTACAAAGGCGTTCCGGCGGCAAATGAAGGTGGTTTCTGGAATCAGTACTACGACGACATGGAGTGGAACGGACTCGCTACGCTCCGTGTCTACAAAGCGACCAATGACCAGAGATTCCTTGATGCCGCCGTCCAGTTATGGAATTTCATTATCCCCGCCTGGAACGAAAGGGGCGATGGTGGAATGACATGGAAAAAAGGCATGGAATGGAGCAAGAATGCTTGCTCAAACGGGCCTGCCGCCATTCTTGCCGCCAGGATGTACCGGGAACTCGGACGAGAGGAAGATCTCGATTGGGCAAAGAGGATCTATTCCTGGGAAAAAGACCACCTGTTTGACAATGGGGCAATCTACGACAACCTCAACGGAGACACAGGAAGGATAGCCCGCTTCTGCCTGACATATAACCAGGGGACTTTTATCGGAGCCGCGGTTGAACTATATGGGATAACAGGCGATAAAAGCTATATCGACGACGCCGTCATGGCCGCCGATTACACTCTCGACAGCCTGGTCGTGGAAGGGAATATCCTTCAGCCCGAAGGAGCGAAAGACGGAGGAATATTCAAGGGAATATTCGTACGTTATTTCACCCAACTGATCCTCAAAGGCGACCTTCCTGAGGCAACCAGGAACCGCTATGTCGATTTCCTGCGTCATAATGCAGAGACCCTATGGCGAGACGGAAACAACGAAGGCCGTTTCGCGCCCGACTGGCGGAAAAAACCCGGAGATGTCTCTGCAATGACACCTCAATTGAGTGGATGCATGCTAATCGAGGCGATGGCGCTTCTTGAACTTAAAGATATCGTATGAATATAGTTTTTGCTATATTTGTGTGATATGATTTCTCTGATCTTAAGCCTTGTCGCCCTCATTCTGGGCTACTTCCTTTACGGAAAATTCGTAGAGAAGGTTTTCGGGCCGGACAGCGGCCGCCAGACACCTGCCATTTCAAAGGCAGATGGAGTTGATTTCGTTGCCCTTCCAACTTGGAAAGTATTCATGATCCAGTTCCTGAACATAGCGGGAACTGGACCTATTTTCGGAGCTATCATGGGGGCCAAATTCGGTCCTTCCGCCTACCTCTGGATCGTTTTTGGCTGCATATTCGCCGGTGCGGTCCATGACTATCTTACCGGTATGCTTTCCTTGAGGAAAGGAGGAGTAGGGCTCCCCGAAATCATAGGGGACTATCTCGGTCAGGGTACCAAGAAGGTAGTCCTCGTCTTTACGATGCTCCTTCTTATACTGGTTGCGGCCGTGTTCGTCTACAGCCCTGCCATTATCCTGGGAGACATAGCAGGAGACGGTTCCTCCACCTCGATGATGATCTGGGTCGGAGTGATATTCGTGTATTACTTCATCGCCACGATGCTTCCGATCGACAAGATAATCGGCAAGATCTACCCCCTTTTCGCCTTCGCCCTTATCTTCATGGCAGTGGCGCTTATGGTCGGCCTGTTTATCAAATGGCCTTCAATCCCAGAATTCTGGGACGGTCTTGCCAACAGGGGGCCTTCGGTCGGAGTCAATGGTCAGCCTGTCTTCCCCTGTCTGTTCATTACCATCGCCTGCGGTGCCATCAGCGGTTTCCATGCCACTCAGAGCCCCATGATGGCACGCTGCCTGAAAAACGAGAAGCTTGGAAGGCCGGTTTTTTACGGATCTATGATCACTGAAGGACTGGTTGCCTTGGTTTGGGCAGCTGTCTCCTCTTACTTCTTCTTTGACGGGGGCGCCGCTGAATGCGGTTCTGACATTACTGCCGCTGCTCCTACCGTGGTCACAACGGTGTCAAAGACATGGCTGGGAATCCTTGGAGGTGTCCTTGCAATACTCGGAGTTGTTGCCGCCCCTATCACCAGCGGTGACACTGCTCTCAGAAGTACCAGACTTATAATTGCCGACTTCCTGAAGTTTAACCAGAGACCTGTCCGGAACCGGCTTATGATAAGCATACCTTTATTCATCGCCACCGCCCTTCTGCTTTGGTTCAACATCTCCGACGCAAACGGTTTCAACACGATTTGGAGGTATTTCGGATGGGCTAACCAAACGCTTGCAGTGTTCACCCTCTGGGCTGTCACAGTCTATCTCATCAGGAGCAAGAAAGGCCTCCGCTATCTGATAAGCGGAATTCCGGCTGCCTTCATGACTGCAGTCAGCATCACCTTCATCCTCGTTGACAAGGTCGGTTTCCGAGTCAATGCAGCAGCCGCCCCATGGATAGGCTTGACAGTGTTCGCAATTGCAGCCTGCGTCCTCTCAATCATGAAAATGCGCCAAGGCACCAACCTGGAAGACAATAAATAATATACAAGAATATGTTCGACTCAACCCACGGGCTTTGGATAGCCCATTGCGACAAAGGTCCTCTCTCGATAGTCGGGAAGATGGCAAACAGACACGGACTCGTTGCCGGTGCGACCGGTACCGGAAAGACCGTCACCCTGCAGGTAATGGCTGAGAGTTTCTGCCAGGCGGGGGTTCCCTGCTTCATGGCGGACATGAAAGGAGACCTCTCCGGTATCTCCCAACCAGGAAAGACCAGCGGTTTCATCGAGAAAAGGATGCCTGAGTTCGGAATAGAGAATCCTGAATTCCAGAGCTGCCCTGTACGCTTCTACGACGTGTTCGGTGAGCAGGGACACCCGATGCGGTGCACAATCTCACAGATGGGTCCCCAACTCCTCACCAGGATCCTTGGCCTGACTGATGCCCAGGAAGGAGTGCTTAACATAATGTTCAGGATCGCAGATGAAAGAGGCCTGCTGCTCGATGACATAAAGGACATGCGTTCCTGCCTCAACTACATCTCCGAGCATGCGGCAGAGTACTCCCAACTCTACGGCAATATAGCCACAGTATCCGTCGGAGGCATTCAGAGGGCTCTTCTAACTCTGGAAAACGAGGGTGCGGATATGTTTTTCGGGCAGCCGTCATTCGACATCCTAGACCTTCTTGCAACAGAAGGTGGCAAGGGTGTAATGAGTGTCCTTGCGGCTGACAGGCTGATGCTGAAGCCGAAACTCTACTCAACCTTCCTTCTTTGGCTGCTTTCCGAACTCTACGTCACCCTTCCGGAAGTCGGCGACATGGACCTTCCAAAGCTGGTGTTCTTCTTTGACGAAGCCCATATGCTCTTTGACGACACCTCAAAGGCTTTAACAGACAAGATCGAGCAGGTTGTCAGGCTTATCCGAAGCAAGGGCGTGGGTGTCTATTTCGTCACGCAGAGTCCTACAGACATACCTTACAATATCCTTGGCCAGCTCGGAAACCGTGTGCAGCATGCACTGCGCGCATTTACTCCCAGGGACCAGAAAGCCGTCCAGGTCGCGGCTGACACCTTCCGGACCAATCCTGAATTCAATACCTATGAGGCCATTACCAACCTCGGGACAGGAGAAGCGCTTGTTTCCTTCCTTGATGAGAAGGGAGCTCCCAACATCGTCCAGAAAGCAAAGATTCTCTTCCCGCTGAGCCAGATCGGGGCCATTGACCCCAGCCAGAGGACACAGATCATTAACAGGTCCAGAATCTACGGCAAATATGACAAGACGCTTGAGAGGGAAAGTGCTTTCGAGGTCCTGATGGCAGAAAGGGAAGCGCAACTGAAGGAGGCTGATAAGGAAGAGGCCAAGGCCGGATCCGCAAAAGCTCCGGGCAAGTCTTCAACAAAGGCTGCCAAGGTTCCCAACACATCTTCCAAGAAAAAGACCGGAGTTCTAGGCAAGGTCACCAAGGCCGTGATCACTGCAGTTACCGCTACGGTCGCTACAGCCATCGGAAACGAGGTGTCCGGAAGAGTGACAGGGAAAAAGAAAAACACTTCCGCGAAGGACAGTGCCGGAAAGGTAGTAAAGAGTGCCACGAGTGCCGCTACCCGCACCATCACCCGCGAAATCACCCGATCGATTCTTGGCAATCTCGGGAAGTAGTCTTATTTACCAGCTGGATTATTCGAAGAAAGAGAAGTGCACGCGACCGTAGCGCTTCTCTTTTTTGAAGCGCGGATGCGCAGTGAATGAGTGCTCATCTCCATGCTCCAGGATGAAATAACAGCCAGAGTGCAGGATGTCCTGGGCGAAAACCTTGTCCGGGAGGGTCTCAAGGCCTTCAAGGGCATAGGGAGGATCAGCAAACACCAGGTCGAATTTCTCGTGGCATATCGGCAGGAAATCAAAGACATTGTCCCTTACCATCGTCACGTTGTCTAGGCCGAGGCGTCTGGCCTCGGTCTTTATGAAGGATGCGTTCTCCCTGGCCATCTCAACGGAATAAACCATGGAAGCTCCCCGAGAGGCAAACTCAAAAGCGACGGCGCCGGTGCCGCCAAATAGGTCAAGGACCTTCAAGTCCTCGAATTCATATTCATTCCCCAATACATTGAAGAGCCCCTCACGGGCAAAATCCGTGGTGGGTCTGGCCTTGTAGGAGGCAGGTGGGTTGATAGTCTTGCCCTTAAGTCGTCCTCCAATGATCCTCACGGCTGTTCAACGGATCTGAAATAACGGTAAAGAGACATCTCCTCTTCCGGTGAAAGAGGAGTCAGGAAATAGATTGTAGACACCTCCGGATTGAGCTGAAGCTTCCGGACAGCCATGAAGATAAAATACTCGGCAGTGGTGAAATCAGCTGCCTCGAACACATTTGCAAGGAGGAGGTCACTCCCCTGTGCTATGGCAAGGGAAAGTACTCCATCGCCATAGGAGGCAACTATCTTATTGTGTTCAGCAACACCGGAAATAGCTTTCAAGACAATGTAGAGCTCCGGCATATTGTCTTCATCAGGATCGATGTCCACAGAAAGAGAATACACCAGCTCAGCGGAAAACTCCGGCAAGCTGATGTATTCAATTTTTTCGTCTTTGTCCAGCAGGACAGTCCGGGACAAGATTTCTCTTGCAGATGCCGCGTCAAAGAACGCGGATGGAACCAGGGCTGCCTTTGGAGTATGACGTGACATGCACAGTCCTACTCCCAGTTACCCGCATTGTTGTTAGGAGCGGAGACGCTTCCAACCTGGAGACCCTCGTACTGGCCGAGATCTT
>CAMHFA010000029.1 GCA_946184255.1 uncultured Bacteroidales bacterium | reverse complement strand
AGATGCCAGTCCTAAAAAAAATAGTCGTCCAAGATTTCAGGAACATCTCTTTCCAGGAACTTTCCTTCTCTCCGAATGTCAACTGCATCTCCGGCAACAACGGGGAGGGGAAGACCAATCTGATGGATTCTGTGTGGTATCTCTCAATGACTAAAAGCGCATTCTCGACCTCTGACAGGTACAATTTCCGTCATGGGACCGATTCCTTCGCCATCGCCGGTTTTTACGACATGGGCCAGGGCCCACTGGTGCGTTTCTCCGTCCAGGTTGACTCGAAAGGGGAGAAAAAAGTAAGGAGGGACGACAAACCCTATTCAAGGATTTCCGAACACATCGGTGTCCTGCCGATAGTAATGGTCTCACCATCTGACACTTCTCTGGTCAGCGAAAGCGGCGATGACAGGCGCCGTTTCGTTAACTCTGTCCTGTCCCAGATGGATCGTGAATATCTTTCATCCATACAGCAGTACAACCGGCTACTTTTCCAGAGGAACCGGATGTTGAAGGACGGATCTCTCGACGAGTCCCTTCTTGGTATTTTCGACGAAAAAATGGAGGAATATGCCCGCAAGGTTTTCCTCGCAAGGGAGTCATTCATCAGGGATCTCGAACCGGTGGTCTCCGAATACTACCAGAACCTTTCTGGAGGCAGGGAAACAGTTTCCATTGGTTATCAATCCGATCTCAGGAAAGGATCCCTGGCTGATTTGCTCCGGGCTTCGAGGGAGAAAGACATAATACTGAAATACACTACTTCGGGCATTCACAGGGATGATTTCATCTTTACCATGGATGGTTTTCCTATCCGCCGCTGCGGATCCCAGGGCCAGCAGAAGTCATTCCTGGTCTCTTTGAAATTCGCCCAGTATGAGATCATGAAGCGCAGTTATGGCTATCCTCCGATCCTGCTTCTGGACGATGTATTTGACAAGCTTGACATGGGGAGGATCTCCAATCTGCTCGGGATGGTCGCAGGAAGTGATTTCGGTCAGATTTTCATCACTGACAGCAATAAGGTCCGAATGTCCGGAATTGTTGACTCCCTTACTACGGACAGGGCATATTTTGAAGCGGTCGGTGGAGAATTCAGGGAAATCCGGGATGCCTGACAACGGGAAAATAAAAGGTACTCCCAGAAAGGAGGCTCTCGGGATGGACCAGATCATTCCGATGTACATCCGGACAATGAAACTCAGCGTCGGACTCAACACCCAGCGGGTCTTCGCCGCCTGGGACGAGGTGTCAGGTGTGAGCGGTTTCACTCTCAGGAAATTCTATCGGGACGGAATCCTCCATGTGACCTTGTCTTCATCAATGGTACGCACTCATCTTGAGTTTCAGAAGGAAGCGATCCTTCAAGCCATCAATGACTTCCTGAAGAAAGATGAGTTGTTTTCAAAGGATTGTGCGAAAGTTGGATTCGTTAAGGAAATAATACTCAAATGATATATGGAAGACAGGAGGATCAAGATAATCGTGGATGACGCCGTCCCGTTCATCAAAGGCGTATTCGAACCCTATGCAGATGTCGTTTATAAGGCAGGAAAGGAGATTTGCCATGAAGACCTTGTGGATGTCGATGCCATGGTGATAAGGACCAGGACCAAATGCGATTCAGCCCTTTTGGAAGGGACACCTGTCAAGTTCATTGCAACTGCCACTATCGGCACGGACCATATTGACTTCCCTTACTGCGACGAAAAAGGTATTGTTGTCCGCAATGCAGCCGGTTGCAATGCCGGGGGAGTAATGAATTATGTTTTTTCGGCACTCTACGGTGTGGCATCCCGTAAAGCTGTCCGTCTTGACGGAAGCAAACTGGGGATAGTCGGTGTTGGAAATGTAGGTAGCCGGGTTGACCGTGTGGCCGGTTACTTGGGTTTCAAGGTCCTTAAGAACGACCCTCCCAGGATGGCTGCTGAAGGCCCGGAAGGTTTCTGTCCCTTGGATTACCTCCTCCAGAATGCGAATGTAGTCACCATGCATGTCCCGCTTGATGAAACTACAAAAGGGATGTGCAACGACTCATTCTTTGATATGATGAAGCCAGGTACCATATTCATAAACGCTTCCCGTGGAGAGGTGGTGGACGAGGCCGCGCTCAAGAGGGCAATTCCGAAACTCGGGCCGGTGATAATAGACACCTGGAACAACGAACCGGATATCGACCGTGAATTGATGGACATGGTTGACATAGCGACCCCCCACATCGCAGGTTATTCTTATCAAGGAAAGCAGAACGGGACAGCTGCTGCGGTAAGGTCCCTTTCCAGGTTTTTTGGGTTTGAGGACCTCTATGAGTTTTTCCCTAAGACGGAGATAGTGGATCTCCAGGCTGTAAAACTCGATCTTAAAGGAAAAACGCAGGGCGAAATTACTTCCGTCCTGCAGTACAACTATCCGATTTTCACGGATGATTTCATGCTCCGTATGGATCCCGGCAACTTTGAGAGAATGCGTTCAAACTACCAGTACCGCCGGGAATTCTACATAGACTAGCGCTGTTTTACATCCCCTGATCCTTTTGAGGTGACATTGATCGAAGTGGTCTCCAACCTGGAGATGTCGATGTCGCCGGAACCGGAGTTTAAAATCGTGGTCTCGCCCGCGCTGCCATTGAGGGTAATGTCTCCTGAACCTTTATTGGACACAGTGACTGAACCGTCTATCTGACATCTTTCAAGGTCGATGTCTCCTGAACCCTGGTTGGTTATGGAAAGCGGGCCGCTTAAAAGGACCTTCTCGAAATCAATGTCTCCGGAGCCTCTATTTATGATCTCCAGGGTGTTGGCTTCAAAGCTTCCCTTGACGAAGATGTCCCCGCTTCCGTTCTTGTCGAGTTTCTCGATGCCAGGTGCATAGACAGTCACTTTCTCGTCGCGCGTGATCACTATCCCTAATTCGCTTTTGTATGAAATCTCCAGATCCCCATACTTGTTTTCGACGAGTATCTGGTCCCTTGACTTGTATTTCCCCGTGATTACGACCTTCGGCTCACAATCGCTGAGGATGTACGTAATATCCAATCCGGACCTGTCGAGGAGGGAGTTGAAACTGCCGGGGTTTATCACAAGGGAATCTGACTCATCATAGACGACTTCTCCCATCTCTTGCTCATAGCGTAGCCTGTCCTTCAATTCCTCCTTGGCATCCTTGCTTATCCTTATGTAGCAGGATGTGGTACTCATTGCGACGAGGACGGTCAATGATGCAGCAATAATTCTTTTGATCGTTTTCATTTCTTTATTCCTTATTGAACAGTTCCGCCGGATCAAGGTCCAGCAATTCCATTTTCTTGATTATGCCAGGCAGTTCTTCCTCAAGGAACTCTTTCCTTGAACTTTGAAGAACCAGATTCCTGGCATCTTCGGAGATGAAGTAGCCTATGCCCCTCTTGTTGAATATAACTCCCTCATTTGTGAGTTTTTCATAAGTGCGCATGACCGTATTCGGGTTGACCCCTATCGAAGCACCGTATTCCCTTACTGAGGGGATCCGGTCTTCTGGTTTAAGTTCACCCGACAGGATTCTCTCGCAGATCGCATCCCGTATCTGCAAGTAGATTGCTTTGTTTGGATTGAATTCCATATTGCTCAGGTTTAATGTTGGATCTTCTTTACCCTGAACCATGACCAGAGGCCGCAGCCGATAACGATGAATGCGAGTTCAACGTTTGCCCAGAAATTGAACCAGAAGTCCATGTTGTCTGCATGTTTCTTGGCCCACTCTACGAACCTGATACCCATATCAGGGAAATCGATGTGGAATACCTTGACCACGGTAACCATTATGATGGAAAGCAACATCGAAATGACAAACAGGGAGAGGATCGTCTTCAGGACCTTCGATTTTTTGAACAGCAATGCTCCCAGGAGGAAAATGGAAGAAGTCTGCAGTACCCACGAGACAATGAACCAGAGTCCGTTGCCTCCAAGTTTAATGTCTTCTTCAGAAGGGTCGATGTTGTTGATTATTGACCATGAGGAGAAAATTGAACCTCCGCATTTCCCGTCCACGAGACAGACCAGTGCATCGCTCAGAAGGTATGTCAAGAAAAAGGCAAGAGGTACCAGTACCAGGCTGATGAGCATCATGGAAAGGTATTTCTCAAACCTGGATGCCGGAAGCATGAGCCACGAAGACCCTTTGGCTTTTTCTGTAATGAATCCGAATGCCTTTGATGGGAACACCATTATGAAAAGAATGGCTGCAGTTGCAAACAATCCTCCCCTGAGGGCGATCGGCGGCCTGCTCAATTCTCCTGAGATAAAGGTCTGCAAACCTCCACCTACAAAGGAAAAGAACATGTAAACGAGGTAAATGAATACCGGGAGGAGGCACCAAACGAGCAGGAATATGCTGTTTTCCTTCCAAATAGACTTGATATCGTAGGCGAAATACTTTCCGAAACGTTTGAAGTCAAATGTCTTGTTCATGATATGACCCTCCTTATTCTATTTAAACATTTCCTTGATCAGCCCCTTGTGGGAATGGGCGGCATTGAACAGGGCCTCGATGTTGACCTTGCTATCCTCCCCGGTAGTGTTGGGGCAGACTTGCAGGAAGCCTCCAGGAAGCATCTCGCGGTACAGTGCATCTTCGCGTATGACCGTGCCGTAGTCAAAGAACAGTTTTGATGTGACGGACTCCACCGTGGCATTTAGAAGCACGTCCTGCCTGTCGAGGATGATAATGGGATCGATGATGTTTTCCAGGTCACGAACCTGATGGGTGGAAATCACGATTGTAGAATCTTCCGGAGTATATTTCATGATCGCAGACCTGAACTGAGCTTTGGAAGGGATGTCCAACCCGTTCGTCGGTTCGTCCATGAAGAGATACTTTGCGCCGCAGGCGAGAGCGAAGGATATGTAGGCCTTCTTGAGCTGACCGGCAGACATATGGCTCATTTTTTTCGCCGGGTCATTCTCGAATTCCTTCATGATAGCCAAGAATTTGGAGTGGTCATACAAGGGCCAGAAGCGTCCACGTTCCATGGCGTAATCCTCAGCTTTCATGTTAACCGGTGCCACCTCGTCTGGAAGATAGTACTGCTTCTCAAGCAGGGTAGGGGTCCTGTCGAAAGGATCCTCACCATCAGTACGGATGGATCCGGATTCGACTTTCTTAAGACCACACAGAAGAGTTAGAAGGGTAGTCTTGCCGACCCCGTTCTCTCCAAGAAGGCCGTAGATCCTGCCTTCTTCCAATTTTGTGGTTATGCTTTTCAGTACAGGTGTCTTTCCGTAGCTGAAAGCCAGATCTTGGATTTCAATCATATTATGAGTGTCTTAGTTTATTAGTACACCGCAAATATACGAATGAAATCGGAATCTCCAAAAAAAATGTAAATTATTTCAAGAATTTTTTACGCCATTCTGAAGGTGTGTAGCCTGTATGAGCTTTGAATTGATGCCTGAAATCTGCCTTGTCTGTTATTCCCAGGCTCTTACCTATCTTGCAGGCGGGGATTTCCGGAGATTCCAGAAGCATTTTTTTCGCCTCTTCCATCCGGAGTTCCTTCCTCCAGCTGAGGAAAGTCTTTTTCAGTTTGGTGGAACAATAGAGACTAAGTTCGACAGATGTGAGCCCCAGGTCTTCTATGATGTCGTCAAGGCAACCGTACTTGATCCGGTGTTTTCCTTCGGCAACCCATTGTTTCAAGCTGGTTTCAACCATCGACATGGCCTTCCTGGTCCTGGCCAGTTCCTCGGCGCGCCTTTTCCTTTTCCTATAGATCCTTTTGAGTAATTTCGCGATTTGCGATAGTGGAAGTTTTTCCTTGTTCAGATTATTGTTCATAGCTCCAGTTGATTATAAGGTTCCCGAAATTAGAAAAAATAACGTACATTTGCAACGTTGTATCAGTCGACGAACATGTTGAAAATCGAAGATTTCGCTTCATTCAGGAGAGTGGCGACTCCTTTTTATTATTATGACATCGACCTGTTCAGGCAAACTGCCGAGAAAGTCGCCGAATTGTCAGAACGTACAGGAATACATGTACATTATTCATTGAAAGCCAACTCCGACAGGAGACTTAATGATATCCTAAGTTCAAAAGGACTCGGGGCAGATTGCGTAAGCGGTGACGAGATCGATTATGCAGTCAGCTGCGGTTACAATCCCAAGAAGATATTCTTCGCAGGTGTCGCCAAGTCAGACAAAGAGATCTGTCAAGCCTTCCAAGTGGGAATAGGAGCATTTGTGGTGGAATCCCTTGAAGAGATAGAGATCGTCAGCGACATTGCCAGAAGGCTTGGCCGCAGGGCTCCGATGAGCCTCAGGATCAACCCTAACATAGATCCTCACACCCATCATTATATAACTACCGGCCTTTATGAGGACAAGTTCGGTATCTCCGATCGCAGTTTCGACGAAGCTGTGGCCATGGTTAAAGACAACCCTTACATCGATTTCTTCGGATTGCAGTTCCACATAGGCTCCCAGATTATGGAAGTCGAAGATGTCATCCGTCTTGAGTGCGAGAAGGTCAATGATATAGTGAAGAGGTTCGAGAGTACAGGGCTGGTCGTGCGTAACATCGACCTGGGCGGTGGCCTTGGAGTTGACTATGACGACCCTGACGGTCATCCGATCCCGGATTTCGAAACCTGGTTCAGGACTATTTCCGACAATTTGGAACGCAGGCCTGACCAGACCCTTCACATCGAGCCCGGCCGTTCCCTGGTTGCGCAATCCGGTTCTCTGATCACGGAGGTTCTATATGTAAAAAAAGGAGAGAACAAGCGCTTCCTCATGGTGGATGCGGGGATGAATGACTTGATCCGTCCGGCACTTTATGGTGCGTACCACAAGATTGAGAATGTCACCGCATTCTATGAGGACAACAACTCCCGTGACACCAGGGTCTATGATGTTGTTGGGCCTGTGTGCGAGTCTTCAGACTGTTTCGGCAAGGAACGGTCCCTGGCAAAGAGCCGCAGGGGAGACAGGATAGCTATCCGGAGCGCCGGAGCATACGGTCAGGTGATGGCTTCCCGATACAACATGCGTCCATTCGCTCCGTCAGTCTATTCGGACAGGATAGCGGAGGCACCAAAGAGGAAGGATTATTTTGCGGAAGTGGACTAGCGTCTGAACGCTTTCATCCTTTGAGCCAGATTGCCTGTCAGGGCATTCTTCATCATCTTACGGGTGGTCTCGAACTGCTTCAGCAGTTTGTTGACCTCGGGAACATCGGTACCGCTGCCGTTGGCAATCCTCTTGCGGCGGCTACCGTTGATGATATCAGGATTGTCCCTTTCTTCAGGTGTCATCGACATTATGATAGCCTCTATGTTCTTGAAGGCGGCATCATTATCTATGTCAATGTCTTTCATCATCTTTCCGACACCAGGAATCATCCCTGCCAGGTCCTTGATGTTTCCCATCTTCTTAACCTGCTGGATCTGGTTGTAGAAGTCCATCAGACCGAACTTGTCCTTGGCCAGTTTCTTCCTGGTCTCGCGAGCCTGCTTCTCATCGAACTGCTCCTGGGCTTTCTCAACGAGGGAGACCACGTCTCCCATTCCCAGTATCCTGTCCGCGATTCGTTCAGGATGGAATACGTCCAGGGCCTCCATCTTCTCTCCCGAGGAGATGAACTTGATGGGCTTTCCTGTGACATATTTGATTGATAGGGCGGCACCACCCCTGGTGTCACCATCCATCTTTGTCAGGACGACACCGTCGAAGTCGAGCCTTTCATTGAACACCTTTGCTGTCTCGACAGCATCCTGTCCGGTCATGGCATCGACCACGAAGAGGGACTCGGTAGGTTGGACAGCCTTGTGGAGGGCAGATATCTCATCCATCAACTCCTCATCGACTGCAAGACGGCCGGCGGTGTCTATTATTACTACAGGATAACCCTCGGATTTGGCCTTTGAGATAGCGTTCTTCGCAATACGGATTGGATCCTTGACACCTTCTTCAGTATAGACCTCAACACCGATCTGATCGCCAAGGACTTTCAACTGTTCAATAGCCGCCGGGCGGAAGGTGTCGCAGGCTGCAAGGAGGACTTTCATCCCTCGCTTGCTCTTGATGTTCGCTGCCAGCTTGGCTGAGAATGTGGTCTTACCTGAGCCGTTGAGACCTGCAACGAGAACTATTCCTGGATTACCTTTGAAGTTGATGTCCATGGACTGGCTGCCCATGAATTCTGCAAGCTCGTCATGGACGATCTTGACCATCATTTGCTGCGGTTTGACAGCAGTGAGGACATTCTGGCCCATGGCCTTGACTTTCACCCTGTCACAGAATTCCTTCGCTACCTTGTAGCTGACATCGGCATCCAACAGCGCCCTGCGTATGTCCTTCAGCGTCTCGGCGACGTTGATTTCAGTAATCCTGCCTTCTCCCTTCAGAATCTTGAAGGATCTCTCAAGTCTTTCCTGTAAGTTCTCGAACATGTATTATCGTGATAAGAAAGTGCAAATATACAAAATGTCCCCGACATCCTTACGACCGGTCTGAATTCGGTCTGTGGAGTGACCGGAGAAGAGCTTTGCGGCGTTCCTCGAGGATGGGAAGCTCCGATTCCGGGAAAGCCCATTCCTCGAAACGGTCCCAGATATATGATTCAGTCTGCGATGATGGATGGACCATGTCCGGGGCATAGAAGCGGTAGTCCCTGAGTTCATCCATGACGATCTCGTAGGCCGGGAAATACTCCGTCCTTTCCGGAAATGCTGTGCAAACTTCTTCCAACGCAAGAAGAAGGGTGCTTTTGCTTATCTGGTTGCCATGTGCTCCGTCTGCCATGTGACGTATAGGAGACACAGTGAATATGAAATCTTTCTCCGGGAAGCGCGAAACCATCTTCTCAAGGAGGACAGAGACTTCCTTTACCCCCAGACGCTTCCTGGTAAACTCCTTGCCGTCTATCTTCAGGCAGTTGGAGACAATCTCTCCGGTGGCATTGTACTGAAAACACCATGCGGTTCCTAAAGTAATGATTATTTTGGTTGCTTTCTCCCAAGCATCCGAAGCTTTTTCAAGGAATGAGTTTGCGTTTGCCAGGAACTCTTCCTTCGTTTTCACCTCGAAGGTCTGATCCTTATGCGCAGCCTT
>CAMHFA010000028.1 GCA_946184255.1 uncultured Bacteroidales bacterium | reverse complement strand
GACGGAGGGTTCGGCTACTGGCCGGGAGCTTCCGACGCAGACAACTGGGTAAGTTCAATGGCCGGACAGTTCATGGTCATGGCTTCACAGAACGGCTTCAGTGTCAGCAAAGGAGTATTGGCAAGCTGGACAAGGTACCAGAAGAAAAATATCCAAAGCTACCGAAACAATGATGGAAGCGGCCTCAAGGATCTGGAGCAGGCTTACAGGCTCTACACGTTGGCTCTGAAGGGTGAACCTGAAAACGGCGCGATGAACCGTCTGAAGGAGGGAGGCAATCTCTCCCGTCAGGCAACATGGATGCTGGCTTCTGCCTATTCGATCTCGGGAAAGAAGAACATAGCAAAGGAGATGCTGTCCAATCTCAAATACGATATCTCCGAAAACGAAGGTCATGTAAGGACATATGGATCCCCTGACAGGGACAAGGCTATAGCCCTTGAAGCCTGCGCCCTTGCAGACTTGATTCCAGAGGCTCTTGACCTGGCACAGGAGGTTTCAAAGGCGATGGCAGGAGAATGGTACAGCACTCAGGAGGCGGCCTTCATCACCAATGCCATGAACACCCTTTCAAGCAAGGTCAACACGGGTATCCTATCAGCTGAAGTCTCCCAAGGAAGCAATGTTATGCAGGTCAATACCCCCAAGTCTGTTAACAATGTCAACCTGGATTCAAAAACCGGTGGAGTGGACATCAAGAACACATCCGACGGGGTCATCCATGCCACATTGGTAACATCTTCCGTTCCGGAACGCGGCTTCAGGACAGAGGCTCGCTCGAACGGACTGAGTCTTAATGTCAGTTACGTTTCCGACAAGGGAGAAACCGTCAATCCGGCTAACATACCCCAGGGGACTGACTTCACCGTCACGATAACTGTGGGCAATACCAGCGGTATCAAGGACTACACCCACCTTGCACTTACTGAAAGCATTCCATCAGGATGGGAGATATTCAATGACAGGTTGCTGAGTGGTGGATCAGCAGGCGCGATCTACGACTATCGAGATATCAGGGACGACAGGGTTATCTGGCATTTCGACCTTCCCAAGGGAACCTCTAAAACCTTTAAGGTAAAGATGCGTGCTGCCTATGCAGGCGAGTTCAGCCTTCCTCCAGTCAAATGCGTTGCAATGTACGATTCGAGGATTAGTGCTAACACGGCCTCCGGCACAGCCATCGTGTCTGAATAAACGATGGAAGGCAGGAAAAAGGTAATCCAAAGGGTTTTGGGCGGCTTGACGGCCGCCCTTCTGCTCTTGTACCTCTTCTGTCTGCCAAGAGACCTTTTCAAGGGCACCAGGTACTCGACCGTGGTCGAAGACCGGAACGGAGAACTCCTGGGAGCCAGGATCGCTTCAGACCAGCAGTGGAGATTCCCCCCGTCTGACAGCATCCCTGATAAATTCAGGACTGCCCTGATCAATTTTGAGGACAGATGGTTTGTGTTCCACCACGGAGTCAACCCCCTTGCAATAGCAAGAGCTGCAATCGGAAACATCAGGGCTGGACATGTAACCAGCGGAGGCAGTACCATTACGATGCAGGTAATCAGGATGGCACGTGGGAAAGACAGGACCCTGGGGCAGAAAATGATTGAAGCCATCCTGGCCACCAGATTGGAATGGCGCTGTTCCAAAGAAGAAATCCTCGGACTATATGCCTCCCATGCTCCCTTTGGCGGTAATGTAGTGGGACTTGAAGCAGCATCATGGAGGTATTTCGGAAGACCACCTAAAGAACTGTCATGGGGTGAAGCCGCCACGCTGGCAGTACTCCCGAATTCCCCTGCTGACATCCATCCCGGCAAGAACCGGAATAAGCTTATGGAAAAGAGGAACCGTCTTCTTGGAACCCTCCATGAAAGGGGCTATCTGGATTCCCTGGACCTGGAGCTGGCATGCGAAGAGCCACTGCCTCTGGAACCGGTCGCCCTTCCACGGGATGCCTACCATCTGGTTGAACACCATTTCAAGGAATCGACAGGAAAGAGGGTACGCACTACGGTGGATGTCCATCTCCAAAGGAAGGTTCAGGCAGTCTGCGACCAGTGGAACGATGATTTCACACAACGGGGGGTCGATGACCTTTCTGCCATAGTCCTGGATGTCAAAAGCGGAGACATCCTGGCCTATATCGGCAATGCTAATCCTGAACGAAGCCGGCCAGGAAGCGAAGTGGACATCCCTAGATCGCCTAGAAGCACGGGAAGCATCCTGAAGCCCATACTTTACTGCTCCCTTCTGCAAGAGGGGGAAATCCTGCCTAACACCTTGCTTCCAGACGTGCCTATCAACCTCAACGGTTTCTCTCCCCAGAATTTCAACAGGCAGTTTGTCGGTGCCGTTCCTGCTTCGGAGGCCTTGGCGCGGTCTCTCAACGTGCCTGCAGTCCACATGCTGCGACGGTTCGGAGTACCTAGGTTCCTGGACATCCTGCGGAAATGCGGCATCTCTACAATGCCCAAGAGCGCATCCCACTACGGACTGTCCCTTATTCTAGGCGGAGGCGAAGGCACCCTTCTCGACATCACTTCGATATATTCAAAGATGTCTGCATCCTACCAGGACTGCACCGAGGACTTCCCCTTGAAAGACAAATGCGCGCTCTGGTACACCTTTGACGCCCTGAAGGAGGTCAACAGGCCGGATGAGATCGACTGGCACCTCGTAAGTTCAGTCAGGAAGGTAGCATGGAAGACCGGTACTAGCTACGGATTCAGAGACGCATGGGCGGTAGGGATGACTCCTGAATATGCGGTCGGGGTGTGGGCAGGCAATGCTAAGGGCAACGGTGTCCCGGGACTGACAGGAGCCAGGACTGCGGGGCCAGTTATGTTCGGAATATTCAATCTCCTCCCATCCGGCGGATGGTTTGAAGAGCCTCTTTCCGAAGAGGGCATCACTGCAGAAGTCTGCCATGATTCAGGGCATCTTGCCGGGATGGATTGTACCAGGAAAGACACTCTGCTCCTGCCTAAGAAGGCTCTAAGAAGCGACCCTTGCCCATATCACAAGACAGTGGAAGGAGTCAGGACCTTCATCCTTCCACCCTCGATGGAATGGTACTACAGACAGCATCATCCAGAATACAAACCATACATACCGGAAAAGAAGGAAGGTAATTCGTTGATGGAATTCATATACCCTGAAGAAGGAGCCACCATCACCATCCCCCGCCAGCTAGACGGGTCGATTGCCGGAGTGACCTTCAACCTGGCACACAGGACGCCGGACAGCGTGGTGTACTGGCATCTGGACAATGAATATCTGGGAGAGACAAGGTTCATTCACCAGATGAACATAAAGCCTGCATCCGGCAGGCATGTCGTTACAGTTATGGACGAGGACGGAAACTCCCTTTCTGTGTCTTTCATAATAACATAGGCACAATTTATGCAGTAAAACTTTCGTTCTTGTTAGTAGTTTTAGTTGGTTATTAGTTATAAGTTTTCAGAATTCATGAGAATTCATCTTACTTAACAAGACAACTTCCGAGCTCTGCAGTGAATGCATAGCGCGGTTTTTGTATTATCACCAAATTAATTATATTTGTGATAATCAAAACATCCAACAGAATGAGAAAGCTTTTCATCATTGTGGCTTCGGCTTTGATGCTCGTCTCCTGCAGCGAGCAGTTCAATGCCGCATATCTTCTTTCCAGTGGAGCGAAGTTAGCCCAGGCAGCAACCCTCAGCGATGAACAAATCCAGGCTTATGTCGGACAGTATGTTGCCCAGCTCGACGCCAAGAACAACGTCCTGCCCGAGACGAATGCCTATGTCAAGAGAGTCCGCAACCTCACCAAAGGCATTACAAACGTCGATGGAATTCCCCTGAATTTCAAGGTATATGGAACGAATGACGTCAACGCTTTCGCATGCGCTGACGGAAGTGTCAGGATCTATTCAGGACTTCTGGACCAGATGACTGATGACCAGGTGCTTGGCGTTGTCGGACACGAAATTGGCCATGTGGCCTTGAAACACTCCAGGAAGCAGTTCCAGGCCGCTTTGCGCAACTCTGCGATCAGGGATGCCGTTGTTGCTACCGGCGGTGCGATTGCCGTGCTTACAGCCTCCCAGCTCGGTGATGTAGGAGAGGCTCTCCTAAGTGCAAAGTTCTCAAGGAAGCAGGAGAACCAGGCAGATGACTATGGTTACCAGTTCCTGGTCGATCACGGCAGGAATCCATGGGCAATGGCAACTGCATTCGAACGTCTGCTGACCCTTTCCACAGGTGGAGCATCAGCCGGTTCACAGGCGGCTTCGAGTTCCGCTGTTTCCGAGATATTCTCTGACCATCCGGCTACTGAGACCAGAATCCAAAGGATGTCAGCCAGAGCTACCCAGGACGGCTACAAGAGACCGTCCAAGTAATATCATTCAGACTTGGGGAGGACCTGGGCTGGGGCAATGTCCCCTTGAAGCTGCTCCCAGGATCCTTCATCCTTCCTGTCATCCGGATTACACGCTGTAAACAAAGCAGGAGCGATTGTGGCAAGGCCCATCGAGAGACCTACGACTCTCACGGCCTTGCCAAGTCTTTTCCTGGAAGCAAGCTGTCCCTCCAGATAAGCCAGCTCCGCCTCGCATTTAGGGCATGTGCCGGCACAGGAGCCTTTATGACGGCATTCGGACGTAATGAATTCAATGTCGTTTTCCTTGGCGATCCTGCGACGGATCTCCTTAAGCATCCTGCATATTTCTTTTCCTCTTTCCATATTCCGTATCGTAATTGAATCTGTCGATATTCTCAAAACCAAGGCTTCGTACCTTCCTCTCGCTCTCTAGAAGTGCATCTTGGTCATTGAACCCGGGAATCTCCGGAATCCTGATTATGCACTTCGGTGCCAGGCCATTGACAGAAAGCATTCTTAAATTGTCAATGACAAGTTTGTTGTCCCGTCCGGTATAGTTCGAATATATCCTTGGATCCATGTCCTTGATGTCGATGATGAAGGAATCGGTGACCGGAATGACATCTTCCAGAAAGACTTTGGGGACATTCAAGGATGTCTCCAGATTTATCCTCCATCCTGGACCACAGACTTTCCGGAACTCCCGTATGAACCCATGCCTGAGAAGCGGCTCTCCTCCCAGAGGCTCTCGGGAGTAAACTCTTCATAAGGATAATCCAGCGACAGGGTCTGGGGATTCAGGCAGAATCTGCATTCCAGGGGGCAGAGCATGAAAGCAACCAGTGTAGTGACACCCTCGCCGTCAATACCTATCCTCAATCGGGATACTGCAGATACCTCAGCTTTCATAATCAGTTTAAAGCAGCGGAGCTATAACACTAAATCCCGGTTATCGTAAACCTTGCATACTAATAAACAACGATATGCAAAGAATACGTCTTTTATCATCCGAGTTTATCTGGGTTTGTAGTCCGGGCGCAGTGATACTTCTGCCTCGGTCGGGAAATCTACGGGAACTTTCTGGGTTACATTGCCGGTTGCACACCACTCCGCGGACCTGAGCATCAGCACCTGGAATCCTGCACACTGCATGGCTGGATTATCCTCAAGAGAATCGCCGGCATGTCCAAGCATGATATGTATGATCCGTCCCTTACCGTATCCTACAGTGAAAACGAGGGGTTCTTCACGTCCAGAACCACCCTTCTCTACAGGAGCCCAGGCTGTATAGAGAAGATCCTTGATATCTCCGGGGCCCCTCATACGGTCATAAAGCTCATCCTCGGCATGCTTCCATCTTTCAGGAAGACCTTTCAGAACGGGATGCACCCGGTCACGGCTGTTCATCACATATTCATGACGGGCACCGTGGGAGCCTCCGGGGCCAGGAGTCGTGTCCTTGACAAGTCCTCCATCCTTCCAATATACATAAGGACCGGAATCCTCGTTACGGTCACCCCAACCTCCGAGTGCTATGATCTTGTTATATTCTTCCCACTCTGGGAAAGCATTGTCGGCAGCATGATATATGATCACTCCCCCACCGCCCCTGACATATTCAAGGAAGGCTTCGTCCATAGTCTCCGGCCACCGGTCTCCATTGTAGTCAAGGACAACGAACTTGTACTTGCTGAAATCGACCGAGAATGAAGACATATCCTCCCCTGCAGACGGAGAAATCGCCACATCCATACTGAACAGTCCGGAATTCTCCAGCATCAGTTTTATAGCTTCGCTGCTGACCGGCCAGTTATGGTTGTTCTGCCCGGTAATGATGACACCAGGCAAGGGCTTATGGGAACATGACGAGAAGATAACGGCAGACAGTATCATGCCTGAGATGAAAGATTTGCATAGGTGTTTCATAACATAAAAATAAACAATTATTCTTATATTTACCTCAATTGACAAACTTATTATAAAAGAATACCCCAACGATGAAAAAGAATCTTTTAATCCTGGCCGGCCTGCTACTCCTGCTCCCCGGCTGCAGCAAAAAGGCGGTTACAAGCGTCCCCGTTGCCCCTCATGCAGTCTTTGCTGAAGGAATGATCGACAGGATCCAGCCTGAAGGCTGGCTGAAGGAAATACTCGAGCGTCAGCGTGACGGCCTGGCAGGTCATCCCGAGGCCATGGCCTATCCGTTCAATACAGTCCTCTGGGCAGGAGAACTCAAGCGTGATTCCGAATCCCGCGGAGCCGACTGGTGGCGTTTCGAACAGACCGCTTACTATCTTGACGGTATCACCCGTCTCGGTTTCCTTCTTGATGACAAGAAATTCCTGGACACTTGGCAGGAGAATATTGAATATGTCCTCGCCCATCCGCTTCCGGCCAAGGCCGGAATGACTGAGGAAGAGGCAATGAAGCAGCTTCAGCGCGGTCGCCGTCCCAGGAACTTCGACGCCCAGGTCTCTGCCGATCCCCGAGCCCAGCAGCGTATCGCCCAGATGCAGGCAGACCCCGAGGCCCAAAAGCGTTTCGCCCAGATGCAGGCCCGCCAGCAGGAACGTATGGCACGTCAGGCCAGGATCCTGATGGCAGACCGTTCCGAAGGCCGTCTCGGACCCGAAACCGGATCCATGGCATGGCCTTTCGCAGTGTTCTTCCGCGCAGTCCAGGCTTACTATGAAGCCACAGGAGATCCCAGGATCCCCGAGGCCCTGGAAAAGAACTACCTTTCATATTCATTGGATGAACTGGCCCAGGACCGCTATGTCATCAATGTCGAAGGTATGCTATGGACCTATGCCCTTACCGGCAACCAGGCACTCCTCGACCTGGCCATCAATGCCTGGGAAAGGGGCGAATCCAACATGACCCAGGAAACAGCCCTGGACGACAGTGAATTCCACATGCATGGAGTCACCATGAATGAGCTCCTGAAGGTTCCCCTCCTTCTGTACGCCTACACCGGTGAAGAAAAATATCTTAAGGCTGCACTGCACGCAGAGGAGAAGATGGAAGCACCCAACATGCTCATCGACGGTATCAATTCTTCCTCTGAGGCCCTGGCGGGCAATGATCCTCTTGCAAGCCATGAGACCTGCGACATCTCCGATTACACCTGGACCATGGGTTACTACCTGATGGTAACGGGAGACGGCCAGTGGGCGGACCGCATCGAGAAAGGAATATTCAACGGTGGCTTCGGGGCCATTACGAAGGATTTCAAGACGATGCAGTATTTCTCCTGCCCCAACCAGTTCATCGCAACTGGCAATTCCAACCACAACAATTTCAAATATGGGCTGACCTGGATGCAGTACCGTCCAATCCATGAAACAGAATGCTGCATCGGAAACCTGCACCGTTATTTCCCGAACTACGTCGCCAGAATGTGGATGAAAGACCGGAAGGGTCAGCCTGTGGCCGCCCTCTATGGCCCTTCATCCGTGGAATATGACCTCGGCAAGGGTATCACTGTCCGTATCGAGGAAAAGACCGCCTATCCTTTCGAGGAACAGGTCTGTTTCGAGTTCAGTTTCTTCAAGAACGGAAAGCCTTACACCAAGGCTTGCGACATGGATTTCACCTATCGCATCCCGGGATGGGTCAAAGGCCAGGAGACCGGATTCAAGACAGTCAGCAAGCAGTGGAAGACCGGAGACACTTTCACAGTTGATCTCCCTATGGAAATCGAGATTGTGGACAATCCTGTCATAGGATCTTCAGTCCAGCGCGGACCTGTTGTATATTCATATGCCATACCCGCCGATGTCGAAGAGGATCCTGCCATCTACGAAAATCTTGCTGGTAAGGCATCCGCCAATCCCGATTTCAAGAGCTGGTCGATGACCCCTGCAGGAAAGTGGAACTATGCCCTTGTCAAGGACGGCTTGAAGGACCTTAAGGTTGAATCAACCGGTGCTGAAGGCTTCCCCTTCGACCTAGAGACGGTTCCGCTCAAGATCCGCGTCCCTGTCGTCGGAGTCAAGGGTTGGACCCTTAAGGAAAACAGGTTCACCCCTGCCCTGCCTGAGAAATTCAAGACCGAAGGAAAGGTTGAATACATCGACCTGGTCCCTTACGGCAGCACAACCCTGCGACTGACAATCTTCCCCACCACGGAGAAATAGGCATAATGGCTGTTGCAGCCGGCCTATGCGCTGGATGCAACTGTTGCCGTGGTGTATAAACGACTTATTATCAATAAAATAAGCGAACAGCTAGTGCGGTTTTTCAGTACTAGCTGTTTTTATAATTTACTACAAATCAAGAAGTTGCATAACACGTCCCCAAAGAAACAAGTTCAAGTCTACCTAGGGTAACAAATTACCACCTTGAGGTATTATAAAAGTGGATGTAAAGGCAGGATTTTGCCATTTTTCTGTCCTAATAGCAACCTGCGGTTACCCTGTGGGAAGGATAAGGACATTTTCCTTCCCTGACAATCACCTATACTCGTTCAATCTTCACAAGTTCTATGTCGAATATGAGCGTACTGTGGGCTGGAATGCCATCCAGTTTCATGGAACCATAGCCCCACTTGGCAGGAATATATACCTCGAACCTGTCTCCCTCATGCATCCTGACCAAGGCTGCCTGGAATCCAACGATGAGTTCCCTTATGGTAAACAATGCCGGCAGCGGCTGCCCCTCGGTTGTGTCAAAGACTGTTCCGTCAATCAGCCTTCCGGTGTAGCGGACGTAGACGACCCCGGAAACTGATGGTCTTCTGGTACCGTGCCCTTCCTTAACTTTCCGGTACATCACGCCGCTATCGAGTACGACAACGCCCTCTTCCTTTGCCTTCTCAAGGAGAAAGGCCTCGTTAGCCACCCTATAGGCATTCGTCCTGTTCCCTTTCTTCATCAT
>CAMHFA010000027.1 GCA_946184255.1 uncultured Bacteroidales bacterium | reverse complement strand
TGATTCCCTCCCACATCAACCTGGTGGGTGCCGAAATCGAGATGATCGATGAAGAGAACCGCGAGTCATTCCTGAAAAAACGGCTGGCACCTATTCGTGACGACTATGACTACATCATCATCGACTGCTCCCCTTCCCTGGGTCTCATCACTATCAATGCCCTTACCGCTGCCGATTCGGTGATGATACCGGTCCAGCCGGAGTTCTTCGCCCTGGAGGGTCTTGGAAAACTCCTTCAGACCATCAGGCTTGTCCAGCATGAGATCAATCCAGGCCTGACCATAGAGGGCTTTGTGGTAACCATGTTCGACGGAAGGACCAAGGTTCATGCCCAGGTCGTAGGCGAACTCAGGGAGCATTTCAAGGATATGGTGTTCAAGACAATAATTCAAAGGAGCATACGCCTGAGCGAGGCGCCTTCCCATGGAAAACCTATCATATTGTACGACGTGGTCAGCAACGGCACTTCAAACTACATGAACCTTGCGAAGGAAGTGCTTGACAAGAATGAACAGGAGTAATATGAACAACAAGCAGGAAAGCAGGCTGGGCAAGGGACTCAGCGCCCTTTTGGGAGAAATGTCACTCAACGGCCCTGAAAGGAAGCCGGTCGGATACATCAACAAGGAGATTGCCGGAGCAAAACCGGTTCAGGATTATGGTGACGTACTCCGTATTCCTTCAAACCTCATAGATCCCAATCCCTACCAGCCGAGGATGGCCTTCGACAATGAATCCCTGGAGGAACTGGCCGAGTCCATCAGGACATTTGGCCTGATCCAGCCTATCTCTGTGAGGAAACAGCCTGACGGTCGTTACCAGATCATCAGTGGAGAACGAAGGTTCAGGGCTTGCCGGCTTGCAGGAATGGATGTCATCCCGGCTTACATCCGCACGACAGACAATCAGGGCATGCTGGAAATGGCGATTGTCGAGAATATCCAGAGACAGGACCTCGATCCGATCGAAATCGCCATGAGCTACCAGCGCTTGATAGATGAGTGCAACCTGACCCAGGAGAGGATGGCCCAGAGAGTCGGAAAGAAAAGGGCTTCCGTAGCCAACTATCTCAGGCTTCTCAAGCTTCCTGCAAAGGTTCAGCATGACCTGAAGGCAGGATTACTCAGCACCGGTCATGCAAAGGTAATACTTGGAATAGAAGATCCCCACATTCAGGAACTCCTCTGCGACCTGACCATAAAAGACGGTCTTTCAGTACGTCAGCTCGAAGACAAGGTCCGTAACCTTGGTAAGGAAGGAAGTGCCTCTCAGACAGTCAGACAGCAGGACCTTCCGGACGACTACTACCGGATCCTCGAGCACATCGGCAAGTTTTTTGATAACAGTATTAGCCTGAAACGCTCTCCTTCCGGTAAAGGTACGATGACCATAAGGTTCAATTCAGACGAGGAAGTGAGCAACTTCCTCAAGGCTCTTGAGGATTCGAACATTTAGACATCGTAATGAAGGAACTGGTCCTGAGGATATTGTTGGTCTTTGCCTGCGCTTCCGCTTTTTCCCTGACTGCCCAAGCGCAGTTCAAGGAAGAAGCGTTCAGCCAAAGCTACAACGATCCAGCGGACACCCTGGCTTCCAGGGATTCTGTCGACCAGATGTGGTCATTCAAGGAGTTCTTCCATGGCGTTGCCCATCACGACAGCACCCTCAAGATTGGATCCATGTTCGCCGGATCGACGGTATTCATCGGAGCCAGCCAGTTTTATAACAAACAGTACTGGAAGATTCCGATCATCTATGGAGGAATGGGAGCAGCCATAGGTATGGGTTTCAAATACAACCACCAATACAGAGTCTCCAAGAAAGCCTATGATGCTGCGGTGGAAGCGGATCCCGAGACAACTCTAACAGTCGATAAGGATTCCAAGCGCATGGCCACCTACCTGTTTGCAGGAGCAGGACTCATTTATTGGGGCGGTCTTATGGACGGAGTCGTAAACTACAAGCACGACATAAAGAACCAGGCTGGAAAGGCTACTATCTATTCCATCCTCCTTCCTGGCCTCGGGCAAGCCTATAACGGAGAGTTCTGGAAGATTCCAATCTACTGGGGAGCCATGATCGGTTCCTACCATTACTGGTCAGTCAACAACACCAATTATAAGCGTTACAAGAGGATACACAACGAGGCCACTGCTGAGGACAGCACTTATGAAGGTCTCATCCCGGCTGAAAGGGCCCTTTACTACAGGAATGCCTTCAGACGGTTCAGAGACTATTCCCTGGTAGCCCTGGTCGGCAGCTATTTCCTGCAGGTAATAGACGCCAACGTTTTCTCCTACATGCAAGACTTCGAAGTCAATGACAACCTGGCCATGAAAGTCGGGCCGGCCGTCATCCCACAATACGGTGAACTTGCCCTGTCCCCTACAAGACCGGGCGGTCAAGGAATGTTGGGCAGCAGTGCCCTTGGACTGAAGGTGGGGCTGACTTTTTAAATAGTTGGATAGATACGAATGAACAGAAAAACACTGATAATTCTCTCCCTGGCTGCAGCCCTGCTCCTTCTTCTCCCTACCGGAGCCGAGGCCCAGGTGTTGTTCAAGAACAGGGCTAAAAAGGAGAACGACAGCCTGAAGGTACAAATAGACTCACTGAATAAAATCATAGAAGAACTCCGCCAGGATATCCTTCTGAAGGACAGCATCGCCAACGAGATGCTGGATATTTACGAGGAGAATGAAGACAAGGGAGCTGCCGGCCTCAATCCTGAGGACTACAGTCCTGAAATCACTGACAGTCTCCTGAACATCTGGTACCTTCACCGCCAGGTCAACGAGGACAACAGCAATGAGATGTACGACATGGACTCGGTGCATTTCACCTCCAATGTCTCCGACGCAGTCATGAAGGAAAGGCTGGAGAACATGAATTCTTTCATAACCCTCCCCTACGACGAGAAGGTACGCAACTTCATGGTGCTCTATTCCGAGAAGATGCCTTCAAAGATGAGCAACATCCTTGGACTCTGCCAGTACTACATGCCCATATTCGAAGAGACCTTCAGCCAGTACAACCTCCCCGATGAATTGAAATATGTAGCGATCATCGAATCTGCCCTCAACCCCACCGCCGTCTCAAGGGCCGGTGCCAAGGGAATGTGGCAGTTCATGACAAAGACTGCCAAGAGTTACGGTCTGGAAATCAATTCCTTCGTGGACGAAAGGCTGGACCCGTTCAAATCATCCGATGCAGCGGCCAGATACCTGGAAGATTCATACAACCTGTTCGGCGACTGGAACCTGGCAATCTCTTCCTACAACTGTGGCCCCGGCAACGTCAACAAGGCGATCCGCAGGAGCGGCAAAAGGGATTTCTGGTCGGTCTATGAATATCTTCCCCGGGAGACCAGGGGATATGTCCCTGCCTTCGTCGGAGCAATGTACGCAATCCACTACAGCAAGGAATATGGAATCGTCCCCAACAGCGTACAGTTGCCGGTCCAGGTGGACACCTTCATGATCAACAAGAACCTTCACCTCCAGCAGGTCAGCGAACTTGTTGGGATTCCCTTCGACGAACTCAAGGGATTGAATCCCCAGTACATCAAGGACATAATTCCAGGAAACAGCAAGCCCTACGTACTCCGGATCCCTTATAATTACACCAGTGCATTCCTTGCCAACGAAGACTCTCTCTACACTTACCGCGCTGAAGAATTCCTGAATCCCCAGACGCTGGTAAGTTCAAAGCCGAGCACTTCGGAAAGCAGTTCTACCGGAAGCCGGATCTCTTACAAGGTCAGAAGTGGAGATTCCCTCGGTAAAATCGCGTCCAGGCATCATGTTACCGTGGCTCAGCTCAAGAGCTGGAACCACTTGAGGAGCAACACGATACGAGTAGGACAGAGGCTTTACATCTACAAGGGAGGCAGTCCTGCCGTGTCCTCTTCATCATCACAGCCCAAGACTTCCGCTTCAGCTGCTTCAACCTCTTCCGGAGGAACCACCTACAAAGTCAAGAAGGGAGACACCCTTTACAAGATTTCCAAGCAGTTCGGAGTCTCTGCCTCCGCCATCATGAAGTACAACGGAATCGGAGAGAGCATCAGGGAAGGACAGGTCATAAAGATTCCTTCAAAATAATCAGAACGAAGCAGAAGCCTGGAACCTTGCCTGGACAATCGAAGGTTTTGGTTCCTTCATTAACGGATAAGCAACAGAAGAGACCCTGATATTCAGTTTCAGGGTTTTTCTTTTCCTCTCTCCAAAACGGAACCGGTACCCTCCTGTAGCCGAAAGGCTTAGACCTCTGCCGTAATATGCAGGCACTGTGAAACTTCCAGGAACATCCCTTTCGTAGGAATAGATCCTGTCGTCCCAATTATCTACCAAAAACACAGTTCCACGGACGTATGCGGATAAGGTCTCTGTCTTCCGACCCATTTCCAGGTAAGCAAGTCCTGAAGATGAACGGCACAACAATCCTTCGACCCTGCACCGTGCTTTCCAAGCATTACCTTCCGACTCTCCATACCTGGCGGAGATACCTGAACTTGACCAGTCAATATCCATTCTCCCTCCCGTCTTGAACTTGAGTAACTCTTCATAAGGCCTGTACCGTTCAGTTAATCGGAATGAGAGTACGACTGTCTTGCAAACCTGAAGAGGTAAAATCGCCAGAACCTTGCACTGTCTCACTTCCCTGCCGGAATCTTTATGGGCGAAGTCACCTGTCAACCGGAAGCCATACCTTTCCAATCCAAAGGCAGCTCCTATCTCATCTGAAGTCCTGGTCCAACTCCTGACCCCTCCTGAGTATTCCTGCTTATAATCGGAAGGATAGTACCTGGCCACACCGCTGAGTTTCCAGCCTCCACCCAAGGGAATGACCGAACCTGCTGTGACTGCAATCTTATCCGAAGCAAAGTCGAAGGCAGCCTCTCCGAAAGAGTCAAATCCTTTATGATTAAACCAGAAGTCAGCTGAAACGGCCCCTCCTCCCCTCTCCCCGAAAGCCGTGACTGAAATCTGGCCATTCCTTCCGAAATAACCAAGGTTTACCCCACCAAGAAATGACACATGGCATTTTCTGCCATCACAAAGGTCCCTCAATCCAGGAAACGATGTGAATGAGGTAAGGACAACTCTGCCGATCTGGCAATCGGCAGCGACTCCACGGTGTGATCCAATCCCAGACCATGAGAATGACGGAGAAAGTCCCGTAGGCCTCCTGTAGAATGATGACGAGGAGGAGAATCCTGTCAGAGACAGCCCGCTCCACATAGTCAGCCCCTGGCCGAATCTCAGGTTATAATCACCCATAACTGCTTTCCAGGCTCTTCTGCTGCCATAGAAAACCATTCCGGCCGACCATGAGGAAGGTGTTTTTCCAGCTGCCATCAATTCTGCTTTCTCGCCATATGTCAATCTGTACTTTGCCCCATAATTCAAGCCGTCAGCTTTTACAGTCACCCTGGCCATGGCGTCGTTCCGCACAGAGATGGAACTGTCCGGAATCTCTCCCGGCCGACCATGCCCCGCCAGGGACAGGAACGGCTTCAGCGCAGCGACATATTCAGGATTGAATCCTTCTATCATTGATAGTTCGGAGAATGACAGTACGTCACCGTTGCGGGACCGATAATCCTCGAGGCTGGCTACCTGGTAACGGCTCATAAGTCCGCTTGACAGCAATTTGGAACGGCTGTCAATATTGATCCGGAGGGGATGGGAAAGGAAATGGTCGAAACGTTCCATTTCCTGCTCGTCGAGTTCCTCTTCTGAAGAAGCACCGACCATAGCCATAACCGCCCTCATCTGACTGTCTGATTGGCCAGCGACGGGAACCGTCATGAAGGCCAATGGAAGGACATCTATGACGATATAAAGAAGTTTTTTGATGAAGTCTTTCATGCGATAATTGTTTTGGTCAGGGGCAAATTTAGGAGACAGGAAATTAATAACAAGGATTGTTAATAAAACACTGGGGGATTATTTCTGTTTTTTTAAGGAATGTAGTATTTTTGTTATTGCAAAAATCTGCAAGCAATGAGCAACATCAGACTCCACGACAAATCTTTCCGCCCTTTCATCGACTACGAAAAAATCGAAGAAGCCATTGACCAGGTGGCAATCAAGATCAACAACGATTTTAATGGATCAAAGGACGTCCCGGTCCTGCTCTGCGTCCTTAACGGTTCAATCCTGTTCACCGCAGAACTCATGAAGCGTCTCACCTTCAATTGTGAGATTGTCTGCATAAAGCTCTCCTCCTACGTTGGGATGCAGTCAACCGGAGAGGTCAGGGACATAATCGGAATGACAGGTAGCGTGAGGGGCAAGAGGGTCATCGTTGTTGAAGACATCATCGACTCAGGAAGGACGATAGCCAATCTTATCAAGATGATGGAGGCCAACGGAGCAACTGAGACCAGGATCTGCACCATGCTTTTCAAGCCGGGATGCTACAAACTCGACAAGAAAATAGATTATGTCGGAATGAACATTCCTGACGATTTCATTGTCGGGTTCGGTCTGGACTATGATGGGCTTGGAAGGAACTTCAAGGATATTTATGTTTTGGACAATAATATGAAATACTACATTCTTTTCGGCCCTCCGGGTGCGGGCAAAGGCACCCAGGCCGCTTCCATGGCGGAAAGGTTCAACCTGTGCCACATCTCCACCGGAGACCTTCTGCGCGGTGAGATGGCCAAGGGAAGCGAACTTGGGCTCAAGGCCAAGGCCTTGATCGAAGGCGGTAACCTTGTGCCTGACGAAATAGTCGAAGGCATGATCGAGAACAAGTTCAACACAGTGGAAGGCGTTTCCGGCTTCCTCCTCGATGGCTTCCCCCGTACTATTGCACAAGCCGAAGCCCTTGACAGGATGCTTGCGAAAAAAGGCGAGAAAGTCAGTGGAGTCGTGTCCCTGATGATCCCTGACGAGATGATCAAGGAGAGGATCCGTCACCGTGCCGCAATAGAGGGCCGCGCAGATGATGCATCTGATGAGACCATCGCGAACAGGATCAAGACCTACCACGAAAAGACAGAACCTCTTGTGGAATTCTACAAAAAGACCGGAGCTTACAACGAGATAGATGGCATCGGAACAATCGAAGAAGTCCGTGACCGCATTTCTGCATTGATGGAAAAGATCTAGTCCCATGCTCATCGCCCTGAAACTCCTTGGCTCGATAGCCCTGCTCATCTACGGAATGAAGGTGATGAGCGAGGCCCTCCAGAAAATGGCGGGACCTCAGTTGCGCCATTTGCTGGGCAAGATGACCACGAACCGGTTTTCCGGAGTAGCCACCGGAGCCCTGGTGACGGTAGCCGTCCAGTCTTCTGCAGCTACCACCGTCATGACGGTGTCCTTTGTAAATGCAGCCCTGCTCACCCTTGCCCAGGCAATATCGATCATCATGGGAGCCAACATTGGCACCACGATGTCTGCCTGGATCATGTCCGCTGGTTTTTCATTCAATGTAACCACCCTCGTCTGGCCGGCATTCCTGATAGGAATAATCCTGATCCAGTTGGGCAAGCACCGTTACGTAGGAGACTTCCTGTTCGGTCTGTCTTTCCTCCTCTTTGCCCTTGGAATGCTGAAAACCACAGGCATTGAAATGGACCTTGCCAATAAACCGGCAGTGGTTGATTTCTTCTCGTCGTTCGATTCGGGAAGCTACTGGACTATCCTCCTGTTCCTCCTTATCGGTTCCATCCTGACATGCATCGCCCAATCATCGGCTGCACTGATGGCCATCACCATGGTTCTCTGCACAACCGGCGCGATAACTATCTTCCAGGGTATCGCACTTGTCATGGGTGAGAACATTGGAACAACCCTCACGGCCAACATAGCCGCCCTATCAGCCAACACACAGGCCCGAAGGGCAGCTCTTGCCCACCTCCTGTTCAATGTCTTCGGTGTAATCTGGGTACTTATAGTCTTCTTCCCCTTCGTGAGGATGGTCTGTTCCCTCGTTGGACTCGATCCCACGGCCTCGTCTCAGAGCTCAGCGAAACTCTCTTTCGCCCTGGCCATGTTCCACACTGCCTTCAATGTAATCAACACTGCCCTGTTGATCGGATTCATCCCGCAAATCGAGAAGATAGTGTGTAGCCTGATAAAGCCCAAGACGACAGAAGAAGATGAAGAGTCCCGTCTAATGTACATCCGCGGTGGTCTGATGAAGACCCCTGAAATCTCCATACTCCAGGCGCAGAAGGAAATCTCCCTGTTCAGTGAAAGGATGAACAGGATGTACGGCATGCTCAAGGACCTGCACGAGTCGGGCGACGATGACAGATTCAAGGAGATATTCGAAAGGGTCGTCAAATACGAAGGCATCAGTGATTCCATGGAGAATGAAATCGGCCATTACCTGAGCCAAGTTGCTGACGCTCACCTCTCCGATGAATCCAAGGACAAAATCCGCTCCATGTTCCGTCAGATCGGAGAGCTCGAGAGCATCGGTGACAGCTGCCTGAACATAGCCAAGATCATTAAGAGGGGCAGGGACAACAAGACTGCCCTCACCACAGAGCAGGAGGAAGGAATAGCCACCCTGTACTCTCTGGTCGGAGAAGCCCTTTCCAGGATGGATACTATCCTTTCCGGCCGCAAGGACGATTATGACATCGTAATCTCAGATGAACTTGAAGGAAAGATCAATGCTGAACGAGATAAGCTGAAAAACAGCGGAGTTCTGGACATCGATTCTTACGAGAGTTCAGCCCTTGTCATCGACCTCGCCAGCGAGTTTGAGAAGACGGGAGACTACATCATAAATGTGGTTGAGGCACGTTTGGGCGTAGAGAGTAAATTCAAGGCGAAGTGAGATTCTTTCTGACAGTCCTGTTGGGATTATTGTTCAATTCATTCCCTCCCGATACTCGCGAATCCATTCAAGAGATGATCGACCGTGGCTTGGAAAGAGCAGAGACTCAGGCTGTCATCCTTGCAAAGAACCTTCAAGACAAAGATGCCGTACTTCCACGGACATGGGAGGACGGGCAACTTAAGACAACCACATATTCAGGATGGGTATCAGGATTCTTCCCCGGGGTTCTTTGGATGCTGTATGAAGAGACGGGGCGTCAGGATTTCCGCAACTACGCAGAAGAATTTACCGCCAGGGTCGAACCTGCCAGGAAACTGACCAATACCCACGACCTTGGATTCATGCTTATGTCCAGTTTTGGACAAGGCTACAGGTTGACCGGCAATCCACACTACCTCGAGGTGATACACGAAGGGACTGACAGCCTTCTTACCAGATGGAACCCATCCTTA
>CAMHFA010000026.1 GCA_946184255.1 uncultured Bacteroidales bacterium | reverse complement strand
GGCCGGTCTGCTCGTCGACTATCTTGACCTTGTTGTCGATGACTATGTAATCGACGTCCTTCTGGAACATCGCGTAGGCCTTGAGGAGCTGGATCATAGTGTGGACACGCTCGCTCTTGAGGGAATATTCCTCCATAAGTTTGTCCTGCTGCTCCTGCTTCTCCTCGGGAGAAAGATCCTCGTTCTTCTTGATGTCGGCAATCTTGCTTCCCATGTCAGGAAGGACGAAGAAATCCGGATCGGAAACGGCATTTGCAAGGGCGTCATGACCCTTGTCAGTCATGTCCACGGAGTGCTGCTGCTCGCTTATGACGAAGTAGAGCTCGTCGGTCACGATGTGCATCTGGCTCTCGTTGTCCTGCATGTAGAAGTTCTCAGCCTTCTGCATGAGGGCCTTCATACCCTGTTCGCTCAGGAACTTGATGAGAGGCTGATACTTGGGCAATCCCTTGTAGGCCCTGTAGAGAAGCATTCCTCCTTCATCCATCTTGCCTGCGGAGATAGCCTTCTTGGCATCGTTCAGGACCTGGTTGACCAGATTGCGCTGCTTCTGATAGAGACTCTCGACATAGGGTCTGAACTCCATGTACTGCTCGTCGTCCTCTGCCTTGGCCACGGGACCGGAAATGATCAAAGGTGTACGCGCATCATCGATGAGAACCGAGTCGACCTCATCAACGATGGCATAATGGTGCTTGCGCTGCACGAGGTCGTTCATGTTTACCGCCATGTTGTCACGGAGGTAGTCGAAACCGAACTCGTTGTTTGTACCGAAGGTAATGTCGCAGTTATATGCCCTCTTGCGGGCGTCGCTGTTGGGCTCGTGCTTGTCAATGCAATCCACAGAAAGGCCATGGAACATGTAAAGCGGTCCCATCCATTCTGAGTCACGCTTGGACAGGTAGTCGTTGACGGTGACCACATGGACACCCTTCCCTGCAAGGGCGTTCAGGAAGACCGGAAGGGTTGCAACCAGGGTCTTACCCTCACCGGTCGCCATCTCGGCGATACTTCCCATCTGCTCCTTGTTGGACTTGACGCCTCCGTTGAGGACTATTCCTCCGATCAACTGGACGTCGTAATGGACCATGTCCCAGGTTATCTCGTTTCCACCGGCCATCCAGTGATTGTGGTAGATAGCCTTCTCTCCGTCGATGGTCACAAAGTCATGGTTGATGCTGAGATCCTTATCCATCTGGGTGGCCTCAACCTCAATGGTTTCATTCTCCTTGAACCTCCTGGCCGTGGACTTCATTATTGCGAAAGCCTCCGGAAGGATTTCATCCAGGACCTTCTCTATCTGTTCGTCCTCTTCCTTTACAAGTTTGTCCGATTCGGTCGCAAGGGTTTCCTTCTCGGAAACCGGGATGTCTTCCTCAAGTTTTGCCTTGATCTCCTCTATCCTCTTCTCGAAAGGAGCCTCGCACTCCCTCAGCTTAGCCTTCAAAGCTTCCGACCTTGCCCTGAGTTCATCATTGGACAGGGCATCGATGGCGGGATAAGCGGCAAGGACCTTGTCAAGGACCGGCTTGATGAGCTTCATGTCCCTGTCGGACTTTGAACCGAAAACTTTCTTTAATATACCTGATATTGCCATAAAAAGAATTGTCTCTGATTAACCTACAAATATAGCGATAATCAGAGACAAATACAATTATCAGACCCTCGAAAAAGAGCTGACATTATGTCGGTTTTACAAACCTTCTAGAAGAGGAAGCCAACGCCAAGTTTGAGCTGGCTGCGGTTCACCTTGAGGAAGCCGCTGGTGAGGTTCCCTCCATTGCGATTGACAAGGCCATAGTCGTACCTGACAGTGAAACGGACTGCATCCATGACATCGATGCCGAGTCCACCACCGATGAGGACATCGTAACGGGTGTACTTGGTCATGTCGCCCAACGCACCGTCATAAATGTCATACTCGACATTGGTATCCTTTACTTTTGCACGTGAGGTCAGTCCGAAGTCAAGGGTAGGACCGGCGACAACCAGAAACTTGATGTCCTCGCTGATAGGAAGATGCAGGTTGAAATCGAGAGGAACTGCAAGATAGGACTCATTGAACGAAGCCTGTCCGAGATTGAAGGGCAGCTTGACATCACCTCCGGTAAAATAGCCGACCTGGATACCGGGAGCGAATCCCAAGGTGCCAGGCATGAGAGGAATTTCATATGACAGACCGATAGTTCCGCCATAGAGGTCAGCAGTAGTGCTGCCAACAGTGTAATTGAATCTGGTGGAGCTAAGGCCGAATCCAGCTTCAAGGGCCAGGTTCTGTGCAAAGACAGAAGTACCCGCGAGCATCATAGATGCTGCAAGCAGGGTTGTGAATATTTTCTTCATAACTGAATATGATTGAATGTTAACAAGTTCATTTTTGCCGAAATGACTATTCTGCCAAAATCAAGCCAAAAGAACTTTTCCATGGATATTCCTGATACTGGACAAGAATGAGAAAATCTCGACAGGTTTGTTCGGAAATAAAGAAATCAGGATTCCTTCTAATTTGTATTTGAATTCTTTAGATGATAGGAAAGTTCCTTTGATCCATTTCAAATCTTTCAGATTATACCCAGAAGCCTTATTCGGGACAACGTACTTGAATGATTGGTTAAGTACGTTTGAAATGATGCTGTTGAAAGGGGCAGAATAACCTTTGCCCACCTTACCAGATCCTTTATAATCATGGAGCCTTGTTGCCACTTCAAGAAGGGCGCCGAATCTGGCGGGGTTATGGTCTCTGGACAATGAACCAGCCCTAACTAGACGACAATATGGCGTTAATGTAATGACATGAACCACACCGGCTTCATTAATGGTTCTGGGCATGAATTCAGCATCTTCATGCAACAATCCAGGTACAAACCGGAGATTATGATCTGAAAGGAAACTGCGTTTGAGTATACAGAACGGAGCACACATCTTTAGCCTTTCGCTCATTACAGAGATGTGTTCAGGACCGCTCCTTCTGACCTCTTTCGGATATTGGAAAACAGACCCTTTCTTTACTCCTCCATCGGATTGAAAATAATCAACTGCTCCGAACACGAGGACATCCTGAGTATCAAGTCTTCCTACAAGTTTACCTAGACAACCTGTCTCTATCCAATCATCCGCATCTACGAACCATATGAAATCCCCTTTAGCATGATCCAGCCCAGTGTTCCGCGCCTCACTCAATCCACCGTTGACCCTGCTTACTATCCTGATATTGCCCCAGCCTTGGGATTCAATCATTCCTTCCGCCACTTCCACACCATTGTCCGTGCTGCCGTCATTGACTATGATCACTTCATAATCAGAAGGGAGAAGGTCTTGATTCATGCACGATTCCAGGCAATTACCGATGAATTGACCTGCATTGTACATGGGTATGACTATAGACAACTTCATCTCAAAGGATTCATCTCTGAATTGAACCACTCGATGAACTTGCCAATCCCCTCATGGAGAGTGGTGGTCGGATGGTAACCCAACTCACTTTCAAGTTTGCTGCAATCTGCATAGGTCTGATAGACATCCCCAGGCTGCATCGGCAGGAATTCCTTCTTGGCCTCAACCCCAAGCGCAGTTTCTATTTCACTTATGAAATCCATAAGCCTTACAGGATTGGAGCAACCGATGTTATAGACCTTGAAAAAGGAGGGAGGATTATCGATGACCCTGATGGTGCCTTCGACAATGTCATCAACGTAGGTGAAGTCCCTGATCATGTCGCCTCCGTTGAAAACCTTTATCGGTTCACCCTTGGAGATCGCTGTCGCAAACAGCATAGGACTCATGTCCGGTCTCCCCCAAGGACCGTAAACCGTAAAGAAACGGAGACCGGTTGAAGGGATTCCATAAAGTTTCGCATAGGAATGCGCCATCAGTTCATTGGACTTCTTGGTTGCGCCGTACAGGCTGACAGGACTGTCAGCCTTGTCATCCTCACTGAACGGGACCTTGGAATTAAGGCCGTAAACGGAGCTGGAGGATGCGAACACCAAATGCTTTACCTTGTTGTCCCGGCAAGCCTCCAGGATATTCAAAAAGCCTTCGAGGTTGCTCTTAAGATAAGCGTAAGGGTTTGTAATTGAATATCTTACACCGGCCTGTGCAGCCAAGTTGACAACCACATCAAAGTTTTCTTCCTTGAACACCTTGTCAATAAATGGCTTGTCGCAAATGTCTCCCTTGAGGAATCGGCATGATGGCCATACTGTACTGAATGAAGTACCCTTATCCTCAAATGGACCATCGAAGCCATTCTGAGCTAGCCTTCCAAACTTGAGACGGACATCGTAGTAGTCGTTTATATTGTCAAGACCGACCACCTCGTCTCCTCTGGCAGCCAAACGCCCCAGAAGATTTGAACCGATGAATCCGGCAGCCCCTGTCACAAGTATTTTCATTAATTACTTTCCTCCATTGTCTTTATTGTGGTATATCCAAGAGGGATAAGCAAGTTTCGGCTCCAGTGCAGAAATCTGTCCTGCACGGGAACTTACATATGATGATGGCTTCGCCGCATTCCTCTTCAGGGGATTTGGAAGACAGGCCGCTATCAGGCAACACTGTCTTCGGGTCAGTTTGGCCGCAGTAGTGTTGAAACACTTCTCAGCGACAGCTTCAACCCCATAAAGGCCCTTCCCGGTCTCGATAACATTAAGGTAAACCTCCAGGATCCTCTCCTTTCCCCAAATCTTTTCGATGAGGACGGTGAAATAAGCTTCCAATCCTTTACGGAGATATGATCTCGTAGGAAACAGGAAAACGTTCTTGGCCGTCTGCTGGGAGATGGTACTGGCTCCGCGCATCTGCTTGCGTTTGCCTGTACGGACTTCTTCCCTGGCCTGCTCGATCGCCTTCCTGTCGAAACCGTCATGCTTTTCAAACAGATTGTCCTCAGAGGCAATCACAGCCCTCGCCATTTCAGGGCTTATCTTCTCATAAGGCACCCACTTGAAATGGGTACTGAAAGACTCATCCCCCCTGAACTCTATAGAACGCTGGATCATAAGGGGCGTAAAGAGGACGGGACACCACTTAAGCAAAAGCACCCAGAGGACAGACAAGACAATGAAGGCTGCCGGGATCTTGATCAACAGCAGTCTCCACCACCATCCTATGGAATGTTTCCTTTCTTTCGGCATAAAGGATTAAATTGTTCGAAGGAAGTCCAGTATGTTCTTCTCAATAGAGGACTCAGAATACTCGCTGCGGTCAAACCGGTCTCCAGTTATATGTTCATAAAGCTCTATGTAGCGTTCTGTGATTCCGGAAACGACTTCGGGAGTCATTTCAGGAACCTTCTGACCCTCCTGGCCCTGGAAGCCATTGGCCATGAGCCATTCGCGGACAAATTCCTTTGACAGTTGCCTCTGTCTCTCCCCCTTTGCCAGACGATCCTCATAACCTTCAGCATAGAAATACCTCGAGGAGTCCGGGGTGTGGACCTCGTCCATCAGATAGATCACTCCGTCCTTCTTTCCAAATTCATACTTGGTGTCCACAAGGATAAGTCCCTGTTTGGCAGCAATTTCAGTTCCGCGCTGGAAAATGGCCCTGGTGTATTCCTCAAGTTTCTCGTAGTCTTCCCTTCCTACAAGGCCGCTCGCAATTATCTCTTCCTTTGAAATGTCCTCGTCATGTCCTTCCATCGCCTTTGAAGTAGGAGTTATGATAGGCTCCGGAAACTTCTGGTTTTCAACCATCCCTTCCGGCAGAGGGACCCTGCAAAGAGTGCGCTTCCCCGCCTTGTATTCCCTCCAGGCATGACCTGCAAGATATCCCCTGATGACCATCTCAACCTTGAACGGCTCGCACTTGTGCCCGATGGTGACTGCCGGGTCCGGGACGGCTATCTTCCAATTTGGCAGGATGTCGGAAGTAGCATCCAGGAACTTGGCGGCTATCCTGTTAAGGACCTGACCCTTGTAAGGAATCCCTTCAGGGAGGACCACATCGAATGCTGAGATCCTGTCTGAGACCACCATAACCAGGTACTTGCCCTCAATGTCATAGACGTCGCGAACTTTGCCAACATACTTTCCCACCTGACCGGGAAGGTTGAAATCTGTCTTTACGATTGCTTTCATTTCCAACTTGAATAATATGACTTCAAATTTAGCTATTCTTCTTTAAAATATCATCAACCACAGGAGCGATGGCATCATATTCATACCCCCTGGTGAGACCGAACTTCAGAAGTTTGAACTTTTCCTGAGGATCACCGGCAAGGGTCTTGTACTTGACCTCAAGAACGGATATCATCTTCCTTTCGGCCTCATCGGGATCAACCTCCTTCAAGGCCTCATCCACAATGGACCTGGGAATACCTTTCCCCACCAGCATGTACTTAATCTTCGCAGGTCCCCAGCCCGTCAGGCGGGATTTTTCCCTTGCGAAAGCGGTGGCGTAGCGCAAGTCATCGACAAACCTGTCCTGAATAAGAGAGTCCAGGAGCTTGGTCGCCTGCTCCCTGTCTCCTTCGAAAGCGGTCAGCCCCTTTCGAAGGATATCCGAAGAGCAGTACTCCCTCTTGGAGCACTGAGCCTGCAGGCGGTCCAGGACTTTTGAATATTCTTCCATGCCTAGAAATCAAATCCAAGACTTACGTATGCCCCGACTTTGTCTGTGTAGTCAGACCAATGGACGTTGAAGGAAAGAGGGCCTACTATTGAATTGTAAGTGTACTGGAGTCCGAAACCGTGGTAGTCCTGGACCTTGTCTTTCCATTCCAAAAAACCTTTGAATTGGTCTGTGGTAAGGGCGTAGTTGTAGATTGCTGTAAGATAATTGTTACTGCTGACCTTTAACCTCAAGTCAGCCCTGGCTATTCCAAGGATGTTGGACATAGCCGCAGCATTGTTGATACCGAAGAAAGGCATCTGCTGTTCGAGGTACCTGCCGGCAAGGCTGCCGCCCATTGTGTTGGTAAAAGGTATAGGAGCAGTTTTGCCCAACAAGGTCCGGACATTTATACCGGGAATGAAGGCTACATCTTCTCCCCCGAAGACCCTCTTTGCATCAAACTGGAGTATGTGCAGATCATTGAACCTGTTAGGAAAACCACCGAAAAGCCATGAATATGAAAGACCTATGGAATGTCCACCGGTAGGAATATACCCGTTGTCAAGGGATTCGTTCCGCCCGTTGGCGAACAGGGACAGATAGTTGTTACGCATCTTGTCAAGGGACTTGTACCCAGCCTGCTCTGCCATCACGGAACCTATATCGAAATAGTCATTTCTGACTCCGAGTTTTACGAAGAACTTTGACCACTTTATGTTGGAAAGAAAGACCTCCTGACGGATGTTGGTGAAGTTGATTCCGAAGTTGTTGTCTCCGGTACTGAAGGTATTCCTGTCAGTGTAGCGGTAGCTTGCTGCAGCATTGACTGTCATCCCCCTTGGAGCTACGTAGGAATATATCAGGCCGGCGAATGGATTGACACCCACCTTCCCAGTGAAATCAAGGGATGCTCCCTGAATCTTCTGCACTCCCCAGCCTATGTTCACAAGGACAGCCACAACCTCCTCGGTATCGAAACGTGCGCCTATGCCTACCTTGCTGATCGGGCCTTTCTTGCAATTGAAGCGAAGCCGGTAAGGCTCCTCATCCCCCAGAAGTTCATAGTTGACGTAGTCGAAGGCGTTGGTGGCAAAGATCGTTGCAACGGCATCCTCGATATCATCACTGCCCATCATCGTACCAGCATTGACCTTGATCTTGTTCTGGAGATAAGCGCTTTCCTTATCGCTCACACCGGTAATCTCAACACCTGAAACGAGAACCTTGCCGGTCCTGATGTCAAAGGCAGGTTCGTTCTGCCTGAGAACTACTCTGTTGCCAATCAATTTCTTGAGGGAGTCCAGCTGAGGTGCAACCTCAAGTGCGGCCTCATACCCCCTTCCAATAATGGTGTCGATACTCTTTGTATCGAAGCTCAACATCGTGAACTCGTGAAGATCCGGCTTAATGCTGACATCAGGAATGTTCTGGTTATTTTCAAACGAAGGGCGTCCCATCATGTCGATGCTGGTGCCGATGATGTCCCCGATGTTGTTTATCTCAGAATAGTCCTTGTAACCGCTCGACAGGTTGACACCGATCACAATGTCAGCCCCGCATTTCTTTGCCAGATCGGTTGGATAGTTGTTGCGCATTCCTCCGTCAACCAGGACCATTCCATCAACTTTAACCGGGGTGAAAAGGCCGGGAATCGACATCGTGGACCTCAGTGCGGTGTTCAGTTTCCCCTTCGTCCAGATCTTCGCGGTTCCGGTCACAAGGTCAGTGGCAACGCAGAGGAACGGAATAGGTAGATCCCTGTAGAAATCGATCTCATCCTGATAACCTACTGACATGGCACTGAATATGTTACCGACATTCTGGCCATAGACCATTCCGGAAGGAAGGCTGCCCATCAGGTTGTCGCGGACAAGGCTTGAAGCATCTCCCCCCTCCGCACCGAAATGGATGTCTTCTGAACGGTGGGGATACTGCAGTTCATCCTCTTTCTGCTGCTTGAAATCATTCCTGTCGTAGAAGAATGGGAAGGAGAGGACATATTTTTCCTTGTATTTGATAGTTGAATACGACAGGTAATCCCTTGGCACCCTGTCCGAAAGGGCCAGGTCCCAGTCGATATTCCTAAGTAGAGAATCCAGATGCTCGGCGTCATATCCAAGGGCATAAATGCCACCGACAAGTCCTCCCATGCTGGTACCCATCACCATGTCCACCGGCATGCCGATTGACTCAAGATATCTGATGACACCGACATGGGCCGCTCCCTTGGCTCCTCCACCAGACAGGACAAGAGCAACCGTAGGCCGATGATTCCTGGTTCTGACGGAGTCCATCTTATGACGGATGACTGACGCCCTCAAGTCCTTGGCTTCATTGATTTCGTCCAGAAGGGCATGATTTGTCTGGGCGACTGCAAACCCGGCGGCCGAGAATAAACCGGCCACTGTGAAAAGCAGGTATTTCAATGTCTTCCTCATTGTCTTTTCCTGTGTTCTCCGGCCAGCATTCCACATGCCGCCATAATGTCTTCTCCTCTGGAAGCCCTTATCGTACAAGTAATTCCTTGGTTAGAGAGCCTGTCCCTGAATTTTTCCATAACTATCTGGGGCGATGGTTCGAAAGGAGCATCCGGAATCCTGTGGAAACGGATAAGGTTCACCCTGCATTCAAGTCCCTTTAGCAGGCGTACCAAGGCATCAGCATGCCTCTTGTCATCATTGATTCCGTAGAACATTGTGTACTCGAAACTCACCCTCCGCTGGCCCGTGAAATCATATTCATGAAGCAGTTCTATCACATCCTTGATCGGCCATGCCTTCTGTACAGGCATCAGCCCAGCCCTTTCCTCAGAGAAAGGACTGT
>CAMHFA010000025.1 GCA_946184255.1 uncultured Bacteroidales bacterium | reverse complement strand
CACCGGCACCTGTCTCCGGTACCATAATACCCGCACGGACAAGGGTTCGATGCCGCTACCAGCATGAATGAAGCTGGATATTCAAGCTTCGAACGAAGCCTGGAGATTGTCACTTTCCTATCCTCCATAGGCCCCCGAAGGGCCTCCAGTACCGATTTGGGCATCTGGCCGAATTCATCGAGGAAAAGTATCCCGTTCTGGGCCAGGGTTACTTCCCCTGGCCTTATGTCCTGTCCGGCTCCTCCACCAACGATTGCCGGAAGTGATGCACTGTAATGAGGCGCCCTGAATGGCCTCGTACGGATCAAGCCTATCCGCGAGCCCTTCATCCCCGCCACCGAATAGATCTTGCTGGTCACTATGGATTCGTCCGTGTTCATCGGCGGCAGGATTCCAGGCATGGCCTTCGCCAGTGTGCTTTTCCCGCTTCCCGGTGGACCGACCATCATTACGTTGTGCCCACCCGCAGCTGCTATCTCGAGCCCCCTCTTGGCCCCTTCCTGGCCTATGATATCCGAGAAATCCGGGACTTCGGAAGCAGCCTGCTCCTTCTTCCTGGAGGCATTGCGGACAAGCTTGTGGTAGAGCCGTGTATTCCAGACCAGAAGGTCGCTGCTGTCCTTCTGTTCCTCCAGGATCCGGAGCACGTCCATGAATGTCTCCACGCCAAAAATGGACAGTCCGCCGCACTCAGTCGCTTCCAAGGCTGACCTGACAGGCAGGATGCAGCCAACCTTTCCCATGCTGGCAGCGAGGTCCGCGAATGGAAGAGCTCCCGGCACTTCCCGCACCGATCCGTCCAGTCCCAACTCCCCCATGATCAGGTATTTAACTATACCCGGAAGTTCCTTCTGGCCGGAGGCTGCGATTATTCCCAAAGCTATCGGCAGGTCATATCCTCCTCCGTTCTTGTGCATGTCAGCAGGGGCGAGGTTGATCACTATCTTCTTTCCTGGAATATGGAAACCGAGAGTCTGAAGGGCAGTTACAGTGCGGAGGAGGCTCTCCTTGACTGCGACATCTGCCATTCCGACGAGATGGATCCCTATTCCCTGGGTTATGTCAACCTCCACTGTGACAGGTACCGCTTCTATGCCGATGCATTTTGCGGCCATGACATTGACGAGCATAGTTCAAGTGCGTTAAGATGCCTCAAATATGCCCTGTCCCACCGGAAGTCAGCGCTCAAAAACGGAAAAACAATAATAAAAAACAGAAATATCTTCTTTATGGAATGCCAGAGGCTAATCCAGGCATTCATGGATGAATTTCCAAGCCGGATCCTTGTAGTAACGGTGGCCTCCGTTCCCTACAGCCAGCCTGCAGGAGCCCTTGCCTGCCGCCTTGAATATCTCTTCTGTTTTGGTAAATTCCTCACGTGCCCCGTCAACAGGGAAAATGCCGTCATCCTTGCCTTGGATTATACACAGATGACGCCCCGCGACAAGTCCTGCGACATCACCCATATTCCCAAGGTTCAGCATCCCAGGGAGATAGTTGCATTCGCAATGGCGGATTGTGCCTATGCTCTTCTCGTAGGAAGAGAAGGCTCCGGAAGGGATGCAGACTGCGATCCTGGTGTCAACTGCACCGGCATACAATGTTGCAGTTCCTCCTCCCGAATGACCAGAGACTACTATCTTCCCCGGATTGACGGGCAGGTTCTCCAACGACCAGTCAATAATCTTCATGATGTCCCAGACCCTTTCGCCCACAGGGGTACGGCCGACCAGAAGGTCACGGAGCATGTAGTCATGGCAGGAAGAGGTGGCATCCGAGGCGAGATCCGGGGCGGTACGGGTCTTCCCGAAGGCACGGGCAGTCGGGGCAATTGCAACAAACCCCTCTTGAACGGCCTGAAGGGCTATATTCCTTTCTCCATCCTCGGCCAGGGACCGGTCTTCATCGTTCCAATAAACCCCGGCATACAGTTCAGTGTTCTTAGAATGACCGTGAGGCGTTATCATCAAACCAGTCGTACCTTCCACTTTTTTAGGTATCAGGATCATGATGGGAAGCAGCACATCCGGTTCGGTGCGGATCTCCCAGCGTTCGCGGAGGTAGGATCCCATGTCCTCGCTGTCTATCCGGAAGGCCTCAGGCTTGAAATCTCGGAGATCCTTTTTCATCCTGGTGACCCCGAGAGTCTCCTCCAGTTCGATCCTGAACTGTTTCTGCCATTTGCGGAAACTACCATTCCAGTCCCGCCAGGCATAGCGTCCGTCAGCATGGGCGAACAAGGCGTCAAAATGATCTTCGGCGCTGGGATAGCCGGATTCCTGTGCATTTGAAGGGATGGCCAGAATAAAGACGATCAGGCATGTAAGGAAGGAGTGGATTCTCATGGCAATCAGTGTTATCATGTACAAACCTACGAAAAACTTTATGTATATTTGTAACATGGAGAACAAAGAAATCACGATTTTTTGCAAGAATGACGGCAAGAATCACAGGATAGAAATGGGAGGCACCCTCGGGGACCTTTCCAAGAAGTGGTGCAAGACAGTGACCGACTCCAAGACCGGACAGAAACTGGATGTCATCGCCGCCTTGGTCGATAACAAGCTGAAGGAACTTCAGTACAAGCCAATGCTCTTCCACCAGGTGGAATTCATAGGCTTCAACCATCCTGACGGTCGAAGGTGTTACCTGCGCTCCCTCTGCTTTGTCCTCCAGAACGCTGTCCGTGAGCTATATCCCGAAAAAGTCCTGGTAGTGGACCATTCCCTGCCGAGCGGACTGTACTGTGAGATCATAGAGAAGACCAGGATGGAGGACGGCCGGAGCAAAGTCTATTTCGTCACCGACGAAGAGATCGATGCCATCAAGGCCAAGATGAAGGAAATCATCGCCAGGGATCTACCCTTTACGAAAGTCAAGATGTATTCCGAGGAAGCGGAAGCTATCTTCATGGCCAATAACCAACCCCAGAAGGCGGAACTTCAGAAGAGTATAGGCGCATTCATCTGCAGTGTCTATTATCTCGACGGAAAGGCCGATACGATGCATGGTCCCCTGATTCCTTCGACAGGTTTCCTCAAGACATTCGACGTAACCGGTATCGGACAGGGGTTCTGCCTGCAGGGCCCCACCATGACGGATTTCACCAAGGTCATGCCGATGAAGCGTCAGGCCAAGATTGCCGCCACCCTGAAGGAATATTCCGACTGGTGTTCAATCATCGGCATAGAGAGTGTGGGATCCCTGAACTCCGCAATCAAGGCCGGTAGGGCGGTTGAGATAATCAACCTTGCCGAAGCCCAGCATGAAAGGGAATATGCCCGGATCGCAGACAAGATCTTCGAAAACCGTGGTTTGAAGAGGATAGTGATGATTGCCGGCCCCTCTTCCAGTGGAAAGACATCATCCTCGCTGAGGATTGCCCTACAGTGCAAGGTTCTTGGACTCAAACCCAAGGTTATAGAGTTGGACAATTATTTTGTCAACAGGGACAGGACTCCCAAGGACGAAGACGGTAAGCTGGACTTCGAATCCATCCATGCGATGGATCTGGAACTGCTCAACCAACAGCTCAACGAACTGCTTGTCGGAAAGGAAGTTGAAATCCCGAAATACGACTTTGCATCAGGAAGCAGGGTCTTTGTCGGCAACAAGCTCCATCTCGAGGAAAATGATATCCTGATCATGGAAGGCATACATGCGCTCAACCCTGAGATGACATCTGCAGTGGACAATTCCAGGATATTCAGGCTCTATGCTTCGGCACTGACCTCCCTTAACATAGACGAGAACGTCAACCTCTCGACCTCCGACAACCGGCTGCTGAGAAGGATGGTAAGGGACAACCGGGTGAGAAACACTACACCGGAAGACACTCTTCTGAGGTGGAACAGCGTACGCAGGGGAGAGACCAAGAATATATTCCCTTATCAGGAAAATGCCGACGCCCTCTTCAATTCCGCCCTTATCTTTGAATTGCCGATGCTGAAATACTATGCCGAGCCGCTCTTGAGGCGCATTTCACCCAGTTCTCCGGCTTACACCGAAGCAATTCGGCTCTTGAAATTCCTGGATTACATCGTTGCGCTCCAGCCAAACGAAATAGCAGCCATTCCTCCCACATCGATCATGCGGGAATTCATCGGAGGACAAACGCTTTAGAATCAGATAACTTCGATAGCGGAACCGTCAACCCATCCCTGCCTTCCGTCGGCAAGGGATATGTTCTGCCATGACCCTACACTGTCGAGGATCTTTACCTTTGTCCCCTCATGGATGATGAAAAGATCCTTTCCTCCGGAAGGAGAACTCTTTACTGAAGAGACCGGAAGCATTACAATCGCTTCATCTCCCTTGTTGTAGGAATTTTTCTGCCAGACGGAGAAGCAAAGGCAGCAAAGGGACAGGATCAACAGAACAATTCCGCAATAGAATCCTACCCGGCGCTTCCCGATGGAAGAAGCCAGAAGGAACAGAAGGCCCATTCCCAACGCAGCGACAAGAAGGAGCAGGAACAAGACGGCCCAGACATTGGAACTAAGAAGATAGCAAGCCTTCCTGGCCAGGCTCTTAAGGATGAATTCAGGTACAGCCTCTATCTTGTCCTGGACGAAACTACCTGCGAACTCAAGGTTATAGCGTGCATCTGAATTGGAGGGATCCAATTTGAGAGCCCTTTCATAATTGAGTATGGCCTTGGGATAGTTGCCAAGCTTGAAATAAGCATCACCAATATTGCAGAACAATTCAGGAGCGACGACCCCTGTGGAAACAATGGCTTCCCATGATGAAACGGCATCCTGGAACCGGCTGTCTGAATAGGCACTGACTCCTTCCTGCCAGAGAGTAGCAGGATCGGCTACTGTGGCTGACGGCTCTTCGGCAACGGTCTCTGAAATTGAAGATGTATCAACAGGAGTTATTGTGATCTGGTCTGACTGGGCAGCTGAATTGAATGACAGGCCAAGACCGAGAATGAGGACAAGGATCGCAACTGGTGCCTTGGTGTGGGCCTTACCGGTCTTGAGACTTGAATCGATTGCAGAGATGACTTTAACTGCAGTCTCATAATGGCTGTTCATGGCCTCATGTCCGGCATCCGGGGAGTACCTTGCGAATTCACATGCGTCAAGGAGGTCGGTGAAAGCCTTTGTGTCATCTTCACTGACTCCGCCTTCAACCAAGGCGGAAGCTATGTTATCCTTGCTTATCTCAGACATATCCATATTCAGTTTATCGGAAATGAAACCGATAAGGGCCTTGTGCAGTTCCTCGTAATAGGCTGTGTAAAGGTTCTTGTCAAGGAAGTCCCCTGCCTGCTGAAGCCTCTTCCTGGCCATCTTGGTCGCACGGCGGTTCTTGGACATCGCGACATCGGCCTTCATTGCCGCCAGCTTCCTGGTTGCGAGCCAAATTGCCACCGCTAGGATCAATATCAGCGAGAGTAAGACAAAGAACAGGGGTGAACCTACGAAGAAAGAATTCTCCGTTGAAAGGGAAGGCTTCTTGGTAGAGATGAAACGGATATCGTCGGCAAGGCTCTTCACATCCCTCCTCTCAACACCGGGAGTGGTATTGATCTGTACAGGGGAGTCTCCTCCCTTCCCCTTGGCCACCTTTATGCGGAGCGGCTGGGTCCGTAAAGTGACATATTTCCCGGAACTGACGTCATAGTAGGAATACTCCACCGGTTCAATGGTGAAATCCCCGGCACTCCTCGGAATAAAGGGAAACTCGAAAGACTTGCTGCCGGAAGTGCCTCCGTTGCTCTTGTCAGTGTTCTCCGTAGTCTTTGTGTCATAGACTTCGAAATCCGGAGGGAAACTGACCTTCGGTTCCTCAAGTAGCGATACGTTTCCACGACCGGAGACAGTGATTACAAGCGATCCGGCATCATGCGTCTTAAGTTCGTCTGAAGAGAGACGGGCGGATATTCCGAAACTGCCGACTCCACCTCCGAAGGAAGCCGGTTGTCCGGAAGGCAAGGGATTGACCTTCACTCTGACGGCAGGGGTCGTCACCCTCTTTCGGATGGTACGGTACTCATCCTGGAAGAAGCTGTCGAATATGCTGTTGGATGAAGGAGTGTTCACCCTTATGTTGACAAGGCAGACAAGCTCGGCAGGGTCTATGGTTATAGTGCCGGACTGCTGGGGGATAAGGACATAACTCCTTAGAACCGCAGTATTATAGATCTTGTCGTCAAAACTTTCCCTCTTGAACTCGATATTTGTCGGGGAATATGTTTCCTGGCTCCAGAAACCATTGAATGAAGGAAACTTGGCATTCTCGAAACCAGCGATATTAACCCTTTGGTAAAGTTTGAGAGATGCTGTTATCGGCTCTCCCATAACCACCTCGGAACGGCTCAGCGAAAGCCTCATGAACAAATCTTCCGAAGGTATTTCACCTGTAGCTGCCTGCTGGCGGGCAGAATCCGAGGAACCTCGGGATGAGCCCTGGCCTGAAGGCTGGCTTCCCTGGGATGAAGAAGATGACGCATCGGTTACGACCTGGATGGAGGTTTGGGAAGAGGAAATCCGTTCTCCAGAAACATTCGCCGTAGCAGAAGGAATCTGGAAAGTACCTGTTGACTTGGGCAGAAGAATGTAGGTGTAAGTGGTCTGATGGGATGATGTCCTCTTTCCGTTAATAATCTGGATGCTTGTCGAAGTACCTTTCTGGGGTCCCCAGACCAGCTGGAACTCCTCTCCCGGAGACCAGGAAAAATCAGAAGGATTCTTCTCTCCCTCAATGATGAAGGTGACATTGAACTGCTCATTGACGGCAACCACGTTGGGTGCTTCCACCCGGATGGCATTCTGGGCCGACAGACCCAGAGCCGAAGCAAGCGACAGCACCGCAAGTGCGGTTATGTACATTATCCTTTTCATCTTCTGCTTACCAATTCTTGTCTTTCTGTCGTGATTTCAAAACCGCGGCCTTCTCCTTGTTGACCTTGTCCTGGGTCTCCTTCTCCCTTGCCTGGATCGCCTTCAACATCTGCTGGGCCTGCTGGGGAGAGATCTTGGCATCTCCCTGACCTTGCTGCTGATCCTGGTTCTGGTCCTGCTGATCCTGATTCTGGTCTTGGTTCTGGTCCTGGTTTTGATCCTGATTCTGATCCTGGTTCTGGTCCTGGTTGTCATTACCACCGCCTCCACCACCGCCTTCGTTCTTCAGCATCAGCTTAGCGTAGGCGTAGTTTTCCTTGGCATCCATGTCGTCAGGCCTACGGAGCAATGATTGCTTGTAGGCCTCAACGGCGCTACCCCAGTCCTTCTTCTGTACCGCCACGTTGCCAAGATTATAATAATAATCGGCAGATGCAGGGCTTCCAGCCACAGTTTCCTTTATCTTTTCGAGCGTCTTTCCGGCCTCTTCGAAATTATCCTGCCTGTAAAGGGAATTTGCAAGGTTGTAGGAAGCGGCAACAGATGAAGTATCCTTGAGAAGAGCCTTCCGGTACTCAATCTCACTCTTCTGCCAGTCACCCTTCTTGAACTGGCGGTTTCCGGACCTCACTTCCCTGCGGTCAGGCTGGCCGTACATGGCGACACATGCGGCCAGGAAGGCCATGATGGTCAATGCATATTTCACCGGCGTCCTCATCTGCTTTCGAATAAATGTCTGCGGGAACGCCTTTCGCCGATGAGCATCTCGAGAACGAGAAGGGCAAGGGCAACTCCCAAAAAGTACATGAACTGTTCGTCGTATTCTTCAAACATGACGGAATTGAACTCCTCGTCCTGCATCTTCTGGATCTCGGAAATGATCGGAGTAAGTCCGAATTCATCATTCCCAGCATGGACATAGGCACCGCCTCCAGCCTGGGCTATCTGCTTGAGAGTCTCCTCGTCAAGCCTGGTGACTACGATATTCCCCTCCTTGTCCTTCAGAAGTCCTCCGTCCATAGGGATCGGTTGTCCTTCCTGGGACCCCACTCCGATAGTGTATACTTTCACTCCGACCTCAGCGGCCTGGGCAGCGGCTGCCACTGCGTCATCCTCATGGTTTTCACCGTCAGTTATGACTATGATCGCACGGCTCTGCTCACTCTGGGCGCTGAAACTCCGGACCGCCGTGTTGATGGCATCACCGATTGCCGTACCCTGGATGGGCACTGAAGAAGTGGAGATGTTGCTGAGAAACATCTTGGCACTCACGTAATCCGATGTGATAGGAAGCTGCACGAAGGAACTGCCGGCGAATATGATGAGTCCGATCCTGTCTCCCTGAAGTTTGTCAGTGATCCTGGAGATCGCAAGCTTCGCCCTCTCCAGCCTGTTGGGAGAATAGTCCTGGGCAAGCATGGAGTTAGAGACATCAAGGGCTATCATTATTTCAGCTCCCTTGGCTTTGTACTCCTTGAGCTTGGCTCCAATCTGTGGTCTGGAAAGGCCGATGACGAGGAAGGTGAATGCAAGGGAATATATTACAGCGCGCACCCATCTCTTTGAACGGGACCATGATGGCATAAGGTCATTCACAAGGGCTTCGTCACCGAACTTGCGCAGACGGCGACGCCTCGCTCCCATCCACACGGCCAGGCCGATGAAGAAGAACGGGATCAGAAGAAGGAGCAGCAGGAACTGCGGATGAGCGAATATGATCATGGCAACCTCCTCAGGACTAAGACTTTGACCAGCATTTCAAGAAGCAGGCAGAGCAGAGCCGCCAAGGCATAGCCAAGGAACAGTTCCTTATAGACAGGAAAACTGTCAACGGTCGTACGGGCCTTCTCCATCTTGTTGATCTCAGAATATATTTCCGAAAGCTTCGTGTTGTCGGTTGCCCTGAAATAGCGGCCACCTGTCGTCGAAGCGATATTGTTCAAAAGTTTCTCGTCGATTTCGACCTTCATGTTCTGGACCTGGACTCCCCAAGGAGTGATCACGGGATATGGAGCTTCTCCGTTTGCTCCCACTCCGATAGTATAGACCCTGATTCCATAGGTCTTGGCTATCTCGGCAGCTGTCTCAGGAGAGACTTCACCGCTGTTGTTGACTCCATCGGTAAGGAGGATGACGACCCTGCTTTTGGCATCGGAGTCCTTCATCCTGGCCACAGCAGTGGCAAGACCGTTGCCTATGGCAGTACCGTCCTCAATCAAGTCCGTTGAAATCTCCTTCATCAGATTGATCAGAGTGGCCCTGTCCGTGGTAAGGGGACACTGTGTGTAGCTCTCTCCAGCAAAGACAACTATTCCCATCCGGTCGGAAGGCCTCTGGGAGATGAACTCGATAGCGATGTCCTTAGCAGCGCTTATCCTGTCAGGATTGAAATCCCTGGCGAGCATACTGGTCGAGACATCCATCGCAAGTACGATGTCGATTCCTTCGGTGTCTATCCTGTCCACCTTCCTGGAAGACCTGGGACGGGCAACCGCCACTACCAGAAGGCAGAGAGCCGCAATCCTCAACAGGAAGGGAATATGCCTTATGATGTCCAGCACCGATTTTCCTCCGGCCTTCCATGGGGTGGCCTTGGAAACACGAAGATGCGGCCTCCTGTCAGCCAACTCTATGTAGAGATAGCGGAGTACCAGCAGGAAGGGTACCAGAAGCAGCCAAAGAAGTTTGGGATACTCGAAAAACATCACTCGGTCCCTCCTTCATTTGGTTTTACCGGTGGATCCCGATTTCGGCTGTCCGCCATGATCTGATTGAGCGCGCCAAGGAAATGGCCA
>CAMHFA010000024.1 GCA_946184255.1 uncultured Bacteroidales bacterium | reverse complement strand
CTGTGTGCTGGGTCTGTTCCAGATAAACCATAAGGGCTCCTGCGGCACATACCCCAAGGGGATAGCGATCGACACCGAATCCCTTCAGGGAATCCACATTGAACTGCTTCTTGAGTCTCTCTACAGCGGCCTCATGGACAAAGGCCCATTCCTCCACCGTGGAGATGTAGAGGTTGTCTCCGAATCTCTGGCGCACACCCTTGTCATAACCCCTTTGAACGACGATTTCCTTCGGGTTCAGGGAGGACAGGAGGGTTCCGATGTAGTCGAGGGATCCCTGAGCTACCTGGAACGATCCGGTGGAGACATCCAGGAAGGCTGCTCCGCATTCGTCCTTGTCGAAGGTCAGGCCGGCCAGGAAATTGTTCTCCTTCTGGTTTAGCAACTGCTCGTTGAAGGCTATTCCGGGGGTCACCAGCTCTGTCACTCCACGCTTGACGAGTTTCTTGGCAAACTTCGGATCTTCGAGTTGGTCACAGACGGCAACCTTGTAACCCGCGCGGACCAGTTTGGGAAGATAGTTGTCCAGGGCATGGTGTGGGAAGCCTGCCATTTCAACATAGCCTTTGTCCCCATTGGATTTTTTGGTCTGGATGATTCCCAGGACCTTGCTGACAAGCACGGCGTCATCTGAGTAGGATTCATAGAAATCACCTACCCTGTAAAGGAGGACCGCTTCCGGGTGCTGTGCCTTTACCGAGAAAAACTGTTTGATCAACGGGGTGTCTTCAGGTGCCTTGCCTTTAGCCATCTTCTTGGTTTTTGTAAAAGCAAATTTACGCAATTTTATCAGAAATGATTATTTTTACAAACTGTCATTAATTTGCTTATAAAACCACACCTCATGAAAAAGTCATTGAGAATACTGTTCAGCGTCGTTTTTTCCGTCTTCAGCCTGCCTTTGATGGTGGCAGCTGCGCCTAAGACTTACTCTCTCTCTTCGCCTGACGGCAGGATCAAGGCAGAGATCAACGCCGGCGACAAGGTATCATATTCAGTCAAGTTCGATGGCAAGGTAGTACTTGCTCCTTCGGAAATAGCCATGGTACTTGACAATGGTGTCGTTTTCGGCGAGGGAAAGGTCAAGAAAACATATTCCTGGAAAAATGCTGAGAATGCAATTCCAACTGTCGCTTACAAGAAGGCTACAGTTGACGATGTCTTCAACTGCCTTGCCATCAGTTTCAAGGATTGCGCAATAGAGTTCCGTGCTTACGACAATGCCGTTGCCTACAGGTTTGTCTCTACTGCAAAGAAGGGATCTTTCAATGTGGAATCAGAAAAGGCCGAATTCAACTTTCCGGAGGACTGGACGGCATGGGTGCCTTATGTAAGGGACGGTCAGGACTCCTTTGAAAAGCAGTTCAAGAATTCTTTCGAGAATTATTACGAGCACATCAAGCTTTCAGCCTGGAATCCTACCAGGCTGGCTTTCCTCCCCCTGGTCGTGGATGCTTTCGACGGAGTCAAGGTACTAATTACCGAAACGGACCTCAGGGACTATCCCGGCCTGTACCTGAACGGAAAGGGCGGCACTGTCCTGAAGGGTGTGAATGCCCCTTATCCTAAGGACATCGAATTGGGTGGCCACAACATGCTTCAGGGGATTGTCAAGTCCCGCGAGAATTACATCGCCAAAGCGGAAGCCGGAAGGAGTTTCCCCTGGAGGATCGTAGGAATCTTCGAAGACGAGAAGGATCTTACCAACTGTGACCTCGTCTGGCAGATGGCGAAGCCTGCCGACAAGAATGTAGATTGGAGCTGGGTCAGGCCAGGTAAGGTTGCCTGGGACTGGTGGAATGACTGGAACCTCACAGGTGTCGATTTCAAATCCGGAGTTAATAACGAGACCTACAAGTACTACATCGACTTCGCATCGAAGCACGGCATTGAATATGTCATCCTGGATGAAGGTTGGGCGGTAAACAAGAAGACAGACCTGTTCCAGATAGTGCCTGAGATCAATCTCGAGGAACTTGTCAGCTACGCTAAATCAAAGAACGTGGACCTGATCCTCTGGGCCGGCTACAAGGCTGTGGACAAGGACATTGAAGGAGTGTTCAAGCACTATTCCGCAATGGGCATCAAAGGCTTCAAGGTCGATTTCATGGACAGGGATGACCAGATGGTCATGCAGTTCTATGAGAAAGTCGCTGCCACTGCGGCCAAATACCACATGCTTGTTGACTTCCATGGTGCGTTCAAGCCTTCCGGACTTGAGAGGACCTATCCCAACATCATCAATTACGAAGGGGTTGCCGGACTCGAGCAGATGAAATGGGGTGCCAGGGAATATGACCAGGTCACCTATGATGTGATCATTCCGTTCGTCAGGATGGCTGCCGGAAGGATGGACTACACCCAGGGCGCCATGGTCAACTGTACGAGGGGGATGGCCTATCCCAACAACTCATCACCGATGAGCCAGGGAACCCGCTGCCGCCAGCTTGCCGAATATGCTATTTTCGAGGCGCCTTTGACAATGCTCTGCGACTCTCCTTCCAACTACATGGCGGAGCCTGAGTGTACTGATTTCATCGCCGCATTCCCTACTTCGTGGGATGAGACCGTTCCCGTCTGTGGAGAGATCGGTGAATATGTTGCCATCGCCAGGCGCAAGGGTAATGATTGGTATGTAGGAGCCCTGACTAACTGGGATGCCAGGGACCTCGTCCTTGACCTGGGCTTCATCGGAAGCGGAAAGATGACCGTTTTCCAGGACGGAGTCAACGCCCACAGGGCAGCCAGGGACTACAAGAAGACCACCACGGAACTGCCCATAGACGGCAAGGTACAGATCCACATGGCACCCGGCGGCGGCTGGGTCGCTAAGATTTCCAGATGATTATGAGTAAAAGTATTATATTTTGCACACTGGCGATGGTGGCGCTGTTTTTCACCGGCACCACTGCCCTGGCCAAGAGCGAAGACCTCAGCGTGATGTCGTTCAACCTTAGAGGGAAGGAGACAGATGAAGCAGGGGATTTCAGCTGGGCGTCCCGAAAGAAAGGCTGCCTCAAGGCCATAAAGAAATACGATCCGGACATCATCTTCCTCCAGGATGCATTTGCATATCATAAGGCAGACCTGATGAAGGAATTCAAGAAGCACATGCTGGTGGATCGGAGTGCCAAACCCGGCACGGTAGATCCCGAAGTTCGGAACAACGAGAACCCCATAATGTTCAGAGCAGACAAATTCGAACTCTTGGACTATGGTTCTTTCTTGTTGAATGACTTGCGCAACATCACCTGGGTAAAGCTTCGCTATAAGAAGTCCGGAGTGATTTTCTTCTGTTTCAACACCCAGTTTGACGAGGACGAAGCCACCCTCAGGACCAACTCGGAACTCATGGCAGACAAGGTCAAGGAGATTGCCGGTGACGATGCTGTGGTTTTCGCCGGAGGAGATTTCAAGATGTCATCCTCAGACAGGCTGATGTCCCCGCTGTCTTCCTATATCAAGGATTCCAATTACTCTCTTAAGAAGCCTGACACCAGGGCTACGTTCAACGGACTTGGTAAGCCCGGGAATTTCCCTCTTTGGCCTGACCACATCCTGGTGCGCAATGCCAAGACAGAATCCTATGAGGTGGTGGACAGCAAGAAATATGGCCCGAAATACATTTCGGACCATTATCCTGTTTACGCAGAGTTTGAGATTCCTATCCCGAAAGGGAAATAGACTTATTTTTCCACCGCTTCCACGAGGGAGCGGGCAAGGTCCAGGAACGCAAGGGCGTCCGGACGGGTTGAAAGGGCGGATGGCTCTCCGGAGTCTCCGCCTTCCCTTATACCCTGGACGAGCGGAATCTGACCGAGAAGGGGAATATCGTATTTCTCTGCCATCTGGCGTCCTCCGTCTTTTCCGAAGATGAAATACTTGTTGTCCGGGAGTTCTTCGGGAGTGAACCAAGCCATGTTCTCGACAAGGCCGAAGATCTTCCTGTTGACGTGTTCGTTCCTGAACATGTTGACTCCTTTCTCAACATCTGACAAGGCTACCGGCTGAGGCGTGGTCACAATAAGGGCGCCTTCCATCGGTATGTCATTGACAAGAGAGATATGGATGTCACCTGTTCCGGGAGGCATGTCTATAAGAAGGTAGTCAAGGACACCCCAGCGTACCTGAAGGATCATCTGCTTGAGGGCGTTGCAAGCCATCGGCCCCCTCCAGATCAGTGCCTGTCCTGGTTCGGCGAAATAACCGATTGACATCCATTTGACACCGTATTTCTCAATCGGCAGGATGACTTCCTTGTCTTCTCCCGACACTTCTGCACCGGGGACTTCATTCTCCGTCCCTGTCATCAGGGGCACGGAAGGACCGTAAACGTCGGCATCTGCCAGACCTACCCTGTACCCCAACCTTGCCAGGGCTACCGCCAGGTTGACGGCGACTGTGGACTTTCCTACGCCGCCTTTTCCGGATGCGATACCGATGATGTGACGGACATTGTTTATCTCTTCAAGGCCGAGATCGAGTCCCGGTTTTTTCTTGGGAGCTTCTTCCTTGACGATCGCCTTGACCTCCACTTCCGTGCCTTCCGGAGCATTGCGTATAACTGTGGCCCGGGTGGCACCGACAAGATATTCAGTAAGGGGATCACGCCTTTTGGGGAAGGCTAGGGTTACCGTAACCTTGTTCCCTTCCACGGAGATGGCATCAACCATCCCAAGCTCTATAATATTCTGGCTCCCTTTAGCGGGATGAACCACCTCCAGGAGCCAGCTTTTAATTTCTTTTTCGTTCATTTATTTGACGAGATTCATTTCACTTAGAAGGTGTCCGGCGCCGCCGAGTTTGTCCATCAGGAAGAGGACGTAGCGGATGTCAACACAGATACACCTCTGAAGGTCGGGTTCGAACATCACGTCGCTTGACATGCTCTCCCAGTTGCCGTCGAAAGCGAGTCCGATAAGGCAGCCGTCAGCGTCAAGGACCGGGCTTCCGGAGTTACCTCCGGTAATGTCGTTGTTGGTGAGGAAGCAGACCGGCAGGTTGCCGTCAGCCATTGCATACTGGCCATAGTCCTTCGCTTCGTAGAGAGCCTTCAGTTTGGCGGGAACCTTGAACTCGTAGTTGTCAGGATCCTCTTTCTCCATGACTCCCTTGAGGGTGGTGTAGTAGTTATACATCACGGCGTCCTTAGGTGAATAAGGGAGAACGCTTCCGTAGGTAAGCCTCATGGTGGAGTTTGCATCCGGATAGGTCGCCTTTCCTTTCTGCCACTCGAGCAGACCAGCGGTGAAGGCTTTTGAACCCTCCCTGATGTCATTTGCTCCAGGGTTCATACCGGCAGGCCTGCGGCCTCCGACAGCTCCGCCCATGCCCACCTTGGCATAGGTCATGAGCAGGGAATTCATGAGCTGGTTGACAGGGTCACTCTTCACTGCGTTGAAGCCCTTTTCTGCAACTGCGGCCTTGAGTTTATCGGGACATGTGAAGATGCTGTTGTCATAAAGATCGTTGACATACTTGTCGATGTCCAAGGTGGCGAAGTCTCCGGGGAGAGCGGTGAGGTAAAACTCGGGTTTTGCCTTTTCACGATAGTACTTCAGCAGGGCAGCGGCCTCCTCGCGATCAAGGGGTTCGTAATAGTCCTGATACCTTCTTTCCTGCGCGGCGATGGCGGTCTGCAGGGCGGAAGCGGAATCCTGTCCGTTCCTGATGGCCATGGCCATGCTGTTCTGGACACCACTTGAGAAGCCAAGAAGTTCGATGTTGGCCACGGTTTCTCCGATCAACTGCATGTCGAGGGCGGTTGTGTTGGCCTCAACTCCGTTCTTGATCTTTTCAAGAGCGTCGCCATATTTCTCCTGGCGCTTCTTGTTCTTTCCGACCCACTTCATGAAATCGGCTTCCTTCTGCTGCTCCTTCTCGATGATTCCAAGGTTCTTGAAGGCAAGCCTTTCACCCTGCCACTTCTTCCAACCATTGGCGCTTCCAGCATACTTGCTGGCATACTTCAGACGGATTGATGGATCCTTCTCCATCCACTTCCACATGATGTCCTGACGGAGGGTCCTGGCATCGATTGACACGGCCTGACGGTCGAGCATGGATTTGAGCTGGGCCTCGGTCTGGAACCTCTGGGTGCTGCCAGGGTAACCCATGATCATGGAATAGTCACCTTCCTTTACTCCCCTGAGGGAAATCTTGAGGGACTGGGTGGGAACGTAAGGCTTGTTGGAGGGTGAATATGCTGCAGGCTCGTTGTCGGGACCGGCATAGACCCTGAACATGGAGAAGTCTCCGGTGTGGCGCGGCCACATCCAGTTGTCGGTCTCACCACCAAACTTTCCGACGGATGCCGGAGGGGCTCCGACGAAGCGGACGTCAGTGTAGGTCTTATAAACGATCAGGTACCAGACGTTCTCGTTGTAGAAAGAGGTGAGCTGCACCCTGCACTTGGGATTTGCATCCTGTGCGGCTTTCGTGATGGCCTCCCTGACTGCGGTTGGATCCTTGGCCTTTTCAATCTGGTCAGTGACATCTGTCATGCTGATCAGATAGGTGGCGGTCATTCCGGGAGCAGGAAGTTCCTGGTCGCGTGTCATTGCCCAGTAACCGTCCTCGAGATAATTGTGCTCGTCGGAAGAAAGCCTCTGGATGGTACCGTAGCCGCAGTGGTGGTTGGTCACCATGAGGCCCTGGTCCGAAATCATCTCTGCGGTGCAACCGCCAAGGCTGACGATGGCATCCTTGAGGGAGGAATGGTTGACGCTGTAGATCTGTTCAGGAGTGAGCCTGCAACCAAGATCCTTGATTGCGCCGGCATTGAGTTTCTGGATCAGTGGCAGAAGCCACATTCCTTCATCTGCCATCGCGCCCGTCGCGATAAGAAGGGCTGCGGCGATTGAGCAAATAATTTTTTTCATGATTGTTCGCAATAATTTCTTGTATGTTCTGTTACAAAAATAATCAAAATAATGAAGGTTCTAGCTCTTTGGGATGAAAAGAACGGCGATGGTAGGGGGACAGGCCATATTTCTTGATGGCATCTATGTGCTCCATTGTAGGGTAGCCGAAGTTCCTCTCCCATCCGTATTGTGGATACTCGGCGGCGAGGTACCTCATTTTTTCGTCCCTCCATGTCTTGGCCAGGACGGATGCCGCAGCGATTGAAGAATAGGTTGCATCTCCATGAACCACCGTCTTGTAGGAATTGAATCCAAATCCCTCGAAAGGCCTGAATTTATTGCCGTCAATCAGCAGGAAATCAGGTTTGGGATCGAGCCTGAGCACTGACCGCTGCATTCCGGTAACTGAAGCCCAAAGAATGTTCAAACGGTCGATCTCCTCCGCACTCACCTCTTCGACAGCCCAGGCGATGGCTTCCTTCTCAATTATCGGCCGGACCAGGTCCCGGTCTTTCTCGCTCATCTGTTTGGAGTCGTTTAGGAGCGGATGGAAAAAGTCTTCAGGCAGGATAACTGCAGCGGCATAGACAGGTCCGGCAAGCGGTCCCCGCCCGGCTTCGTCGCATCCGGCTTCCAGCCTTCCGGTTTTCATGTAGGGAAGAAGTGACATTCTTCCACAAAATTAATCAAAAGATTTCAATCCTTGTTTCTCTCGATCAGCTGCCCGATCAGAAGCTTCTGGGCAGCGATTGTGTCTTCCTTGTCCTTGATCACTCCCTTGAGCCGTTCGATCTCCCGGTTCTTTTCCTGGAGTTCGCTTCTGAAATCGTTTTCCTGGATTTTCATCTTGAGGCCGTATTTCTCCTTTACGTCGGTCAGGACGGCGTCAGCATTTTTTATCGGAACAAAACCGTTGACGAGTTCTGAAAGACTCATTCCGAAGATATTGGCACATTTGGAGAAATTGTCGTTGAGGATCCTTGTCTTTCCGTTTTCGATTTTCTGGTAAGCTGTCACGGAGATACCGATGTCTTCTGCCACATCGGCCTGACTCAACCCGAGGGATATCCTGGCGTTCCGAAGATTCTCACGGATCGTGTTCTTGTCCATTTTTGTCGAGCTGTCCTTCATAGTCCCTTCGTTTCGCTGCAAAAATACCTCACGGACATCTTTAATCTGCACAACTAAAGGTTTGCAAAAATAACCAATGGTTGAAAAAATACATGTCTTTTTGATAAAAAACAGAAACACTCCATCTCGTACCCCCTCCTTCATTACCAACTTCCGGTTGTTTTTCCCATTTTTGCCCCTGCCGGGAGTTGAGAAAGAAAGGAGGAAACTATGGAAAAGACAATGAAAGACTATGCCGCGTTTGAGCGAGCGATGAATGAGGATAAACTCTATTTGAAGTACGATTTCAAGGAGATCTGCCAAAGGATAGGAGCGGATCCGTACTTTCTGAATGAATTGATAATCGGAGAACTCGGTTTCTCTGGCCAGGATCTGGTTGACTATTATTATTCCAATTTTCGCCAGATTTAAGAAATAATTTTGCTAAATTTGCCCGGTTATACCCTTTTGCCTAAGAATGATCATAATTAATCACTTATAAAAATGAAGGAATATTCAACAAAAGACATCCGCAATGTGGTCCTGATCGGTAGCTCCAAGTCAGGTAAAACCACAATGTCAGAGGCCATGCTCTATGAGGGCAAAGTTATTGACCGCAGGGGTACGGTGGAAGGCAAGAACACTGTTTCCGACAACACCGAATTCGAGCAGACAAACCAGAAGTCTGTTTATGCTACTCCGCTTTCAGCCGAGTTCATGAACACCAAGTTCAACATCATCGACGCTCCTGGTTCCGACGACTTCTGCGGTGGTGCGATTTCCGCATTCAAAGTCTGCGAGTCCGCTATCCTCACCGTCAATGCCCAGCAGGGAGTTGAGGTTGGAACGGAGATTTTCGCCCGCTATGCTGACCAGTACAATGAGCCTATGATCGTGGCTGTGAACCAGCTTGACACCGAAAAGGCCAACTGGGAGCACACCCGTGACACCCTTAAGGAAGCTTTCGAGAAGAAGATAGCCATCGTCCAGTTCCCGGTCAATCCCGGTCTTGGTTTCGACGGTATCGTGGACGTACTTACCATGAAGTACTATCGCTTCAAGGATGAGAACGGCAACTTCGAGGAGCTTGAGATTCCCGCCGAATATGCTGACGAGGCCGAAGAGCTTCACATGGAGCTTGTAGAGAAGGCCGCCGAAGGTGACGACGCCCTCATGGAGAAGTATTTCGAGACCATGGAACTTTCCATCGACGAGGTCCGTGCCGGTCTGCGTGCCGGTCTGGCCAAGAGGGAGGTTATGCCCGTGTTCTGTACTTCAGCAAGGAAGGACATTGGTGTCAGGAGGCTCATGGAATTCATCGTCAACGTGGCTCCGGCTCCGGTTTGTGATGCAACCGCCCCTGTCAGCCTGTTCATCTACAAGACTTCTGTCGAGCAGCACCTCGGCGATGTCTCTTTCTTCAAGGTGATGAGCGGCGTCCTCAAGGAAGGTGCTGACCTTGTCAATCCCGAGACCGGTAACGGAGAGCGTCTTTCAGCCCTCTATGCCGTCAACAAGAAGGACAGGGTTTCTTCAGTTTGCGCTGGTGATATCGCTTGCGTCATGAAGCTGAAGGCTGGAAAGACCGATGTTACCCTTGCCGTTCCTGGAGTTGATGCAATCGAGCACATGGTCTTCCCTGATGCCAGGTATCGTTGCGCCGTCAAGGCCGTCGACAAGAACGATGAAGCAAAGGTTGGCGAGGCTCTTAACAAGATCGCTGCCCAGGATCCTACCATCAATGTTGAGTATTCCAAGGAGCTGCGCCAGACCATCCTCAGCGGACAGGGCGAGCAGGCTATCAACCTCGTGAAGTGGAGAATGACCAACGAGTTCAAGCAGAACATCGAGTTCCTCGCTCCGAAGGTGCCTTATCGTGAGACCATTACCAAGGTCGCCAATGCCCAGTACCG
>CAMHFA010000023.1 GCA_946184255.1 uncultured Bacteroidales bacterium | reverse complement strand
CTTATCCAGGCCGCCAGGAACAATCCGAAGAGCCTTATCAGGGCTATCCTCGTGATTGTCGGCATAGCCGCTCTCGTGGCAATTGCCTATGCGCTCGCTTCCGGCGACCCCGTCGTCAATGTTAAGAATCAGCCAAGCGCAACTTGGCTCAAGTTGACTGACACCATCATGCTGCTGGTGTACATCCTTGGAGGTGCAGCTGTACTGTCCATCCTCTTCGGAGTTATCAGAAGCGCTATCACCAACAAATAATTTTCGGCTATGGCTAAAAGAAAAACTCCGGGTCTGAACACTCAATCAACAGCCGACATCGCTTTCCTTCTGTTGTGCTACTTCCTGATGGTTTCCACCATGGACCAGCAGTCCGGCCTTGTGCGCCGTCTGCCTCCCATGCCTGACAAGAACCAGAAGACCGAGGACACGAAGGTCAACAGGCGCAATATCATCATCGTGAAGATCAACTCTTCCGACAGGCTGTTCGCAGGTGACCAGCTCATGGATGTTAGCCAGCTCAAGGACAAGATCAAGGAATTCATGACGAACCCCAACGATGATCCCAACCTTCCCGAGAAGGAAGTCAAGAGCATTGAGGGATTCGGTGATTATCCTGTCACAAAGGGAGTTATCTCACTTCAGAATGACCGTGGAACAAGCTACAAGGCTTACATCGCAGTTCAGAACGAACTTGTGAGGGCCATCAATGAAATCCGCGACGATTTCTGCCGCCAGCACTACGGCAGGGTTTACAATGCCTGCTCAGAGGACCAGCAGAAGATCGCCAGGGAGGCCATTCCACAGAACATTTCTGAGGCAGAGCCTAAGGATGTAGCCAAAAAGTAATTCAGGAGGATCGACAAATGCCTATTTTCAAAAGAAGTGGTAAGAAAGACATGCCCGAGCTTGGAACAAGCTCCGACATAGTGTTCATGTTCCTGTTCTTCTTCATGGTCACTACGCAGATGCGTTCAAGTGAAGTGAAGGTCAGGGTCCATCTGCCTGAAGCTACTGAGGTTGCAAAGCTTGAAAGGAAGGACTTGGCATCCTACATCTACATCGGTTCCCCGAACGCCCAGTATGCAGGCCAGTTCGGAACCGAGGCCAGGATCCAGCTCAATGACTCTTTCAAGACAACCAACGACATCCGCGACTTCATCGCCGCCGAGCGCGACGCCATGAGCGAGGCCGACAGACAGTTGATGCAGGTTGATATCAAAGCTGATGAAGATGTCAGGATGGGTATTGTAACGGACGTGAAGCAGGAGCTTAGGCGCTGCTCCGCCCTGAAGATTATGTACGCAGCCCGAAAGGCTGGACAGTAACCCGTCAGGACATAACATTGAAAAAGGACGCACTTTGGGTGTGTCCTTTTTTTATGCATTTCTTCCATTGTCATGGCTGTTTTTTTAGTATCTTTGTGAGATATGTAAAACTATGTCAAGAATGAGCGAAATCACAAGAACAAAGGTGAAGGAACTGCTCAAGGCGGCACCCGGACAGGAGGTGCTTGCAAAGGGCTGGGTCAGGACAAAAAGAGGAAACAAACAGATCAAGTTCATCGCACTCAACGATGGATCGACTGTCAATAATATTCAGGTCGTAGCCGACATGGCCAAATTCGATGAAGCTCTCATCGCCAAGATCACTACTGGCGCCAGCCTCGCAGTCAAAGGACTCCTGGTCGAGTCTGTCGGAAGCGGACAGGCGGTTGAGATCCAGGCAAGCGAGATCGAAGTCCTGGGCGAATGCGACCCCATGAGGTATCCGCTCCAGAAAAAGGACACTTCCCTTGAATATCTTCGCACGGTTGCTCACATGCGTCCCAGGACCAATACCTTCGGAGCTATCCTGAGGATCCGTCATGCAATGGCCTTTGCCATCCATAAATTCTTCAACGACAAGGGGTTCGTTTATCTGAACACCCCCCTTATCACCGAGTCTGATGCCGAAGGTGCTGGCGACATGTTCCAGGTAACCACCCTCAACCTCGAGAATGTCCCCAAGAAGGACAACGGAAGGGTGGATTTCAGCAAGGACTTCTTCGGAAAAAAGACCAGCCTCACTGTCAGCGGACAGCTCGAAGGTGAACTTGGAGCCACTGCTGTCGGAGAAATCTACACTTTCGGTCCGACTTTCAGGGCGGAGAACTCCAACACTCCGAGGCACCTTGCCGAGTTCTGGATGATAGAGCCGGAGATGGCATTCTACGACATCAACGACAACATGGTACTTGCCGAGGAATTCGTCAAGTACCTGGTCCAGTATGCCCTTGACAACTGCATGGACGATCTCCAGTTCCTGAACAACAAGTACGACGATGGCCTGATCGAGAGGCTCCGCAGCGTGCTTGGAATCGAATTCCAGAGACTCGCCTACACAGATGCTGTCAGTATTCTTGAAGAGGCTGTAAGAAACGGAGTCCAGTTTGAGTTCCCTGTCAGCTGGGGCACCGACTTCCAGAGTGAGCACGAGCGCTACCTGGTCGAAAAGCATTTCGGCAAGCCTGTCATTCTCACTGACTTCCCCATGGCTATCAAGGCTTTCTACATGAAGCAGAATGATGGTTGCGCCCCCGGGCGCGAGACAGTGCGCGGAATGGACGTTCTCTTCCCGAAAATCGGTGAAATCATAGGTGGTTCCGAAAGGGAAGCATCCCTTGAGAAACTCGAGAGAAGGATTACCGAACTCGGAATGAGCCGTAAGAACCTCGAATGGTACATAGACACCCGACGTTTTGGCACAGTTCCTCACAGCGGATTCGGACTCGGATTCGAGAGGCTGCTCCTCTTCGTCACCGGAATGTCCAACATCCGTGACGTCATCCCCTTCCCCAGGACTCCAAAGAACGCAGAATTCTAATCTCCAAAGATATGCTCGTCATAGGTATCGCCGGCGGTTCCGGCTCAGGAAAAACCACAGTTGTCAACTCCATCACCAAAAAGTTGAAGGAGAAGGTTGTAGTCATTCCCCAGGACTCTTATTACAAGGACTCCAGCCATCTTCCCATGGAAGAAAGGCAGCAGATCAACTTCGACCATCCCGATGCCATCGACTTCAATCTGCTCTGCAAGCAACTTGGTGAATTAAAGGAAGGCAAGACTATCCAGCAGCCGGTTTATTCCTACATCACCTGCTCCAGGTCCAAGACCGAGACGGTGAAGGTTGAGCCCGCTGAGGTCATTATCATAGAGGGTATCCTGATCTTCACCTGCAAGGAACTCCGGGACCAGATGGACATTAAGATATTCGTGGATGCCGATGACGACGACCGCCTTATGAGGGTCATGGCTAGGGACATCCTCGAAAGGGGAAAGACCGTGGAGATGGTGATCGAGAGGTACAGCAAGACCGTCAAGCCGATGTACCTCCAGTTCATCGAGCCCAGCAAGCGCTACGCCGACATAATCATCCCTCAGGGAGGCCACAACAAGGTAGCTATCGACATTATCTCTGCCACTCTCGAAAAATCCATAAGGGAGAAAAAGAAGGAAGAGAACAAGTAGCATCCATTTCCGATGAAGAGCGAAGACAGGGCAGGACTCTATATTACGGTGATATTCCATCTTGTGATTATCATCATTCTCCTAGCCTGCCAGATTGGAGCCGCTCTCAGGAGGGACAATACATTCGTGCTGGATTTCTCAAAGCAGGAAGAGGTAGAGAAGCAAAAGGCTGAGGAGAACTTCAAGGAAGAAGTAAGCGACAGGCTCGACCAGCTTCTGGCAGCCGCGTCAGGAGTACCTATCAGGAATATAGCAGTTGACAGGAGCTCTGTCCTGAAGGACGACCGAAACACCAACGCTGAACAACTTTACAAGGATGCCGAAAGGCTGGCACAGGAACTCAAGGACGGATTCAAGTCCGATGAGCCTGATGACGACTATGTCGCAATCAGCAAGCCTGTCGTGAAAAAGGAAGAACCCAAGAAGCAGACCTACAGCGGTCCTTCAGTGGTTTCTTATGCTCTTGAAGGGAGGAAGGCAAGCAGGCTTTCCATACCTGCCTACAGATGTCTTGGCGCCGGCCATGTGACAGTGATCATCACAGTCGATCCGTCCGGAAACGTAATCGCCGCCAAGATTCAGGAAGATGCATCTTCCAATGACAAGTGCCTCAGGGATTTTGCGATAAGGGCAGCCAGACTTTCCAAGTTCTCGGCCTCCACTTCTGCACCGCCCAGGCAATTGGGGAACATTGTTTACATGTTCATCGCGCAATGACGAAGAAGACCCTTTACCTGCTGATAGCACTGACCGGAATCCTCCTCGCGGGGATAGTCACGGCCGTTGTCCTCCTCTATTCTGACGGGGAAAAGAATGTGAAGGCCCAGGATGCCGGGCAGTTCATTGAGCATCACCAACTCATCGAAGCCGTTCCGTCCGATGCAGCCATAGTGTTCTGCATGAAGGATTTCGGAAGGGCATGTGAGTATCTTTGCGACACCGTTGCGGTTTTCAGGGAGCTGACCTCCGGAAAGTTCGATTTCCTCTCCGAGAATTCATTCAACGACCTTGACAGGGCACCTGCCATCATTTCCATCCATTACAGCAAGGACATGCCCCCGCTCCTGGTGGTCAAGGCACCCCAGGTAATCAGTGATACTTCCGGGACCGGTTTCCTCAATCTCAAGGCAGCTGCAGACACGGCCGGGCTCTTCACCAAGGTGGATGGCAGCCTGCTGCTTATCTCTTCTTCAGAGACTATCATCAACTCCTCGATAAGGCACATGTCCGAAGGCCACTCCATCCTGGAGGCCAACGGCTTCATGGACATCTCCTCCAAGGCAGCCGGCAGCGACATCATCTTCGCCTCCAATTCCTACACGGACAACATCCTGGAGACTTATTTCTCAAGGAAGCACCGCAAGACCGGCAGTTTCTTCAAGGAGCTTGCAGGTTGGACTGCCTTCAGCATAACAAAGCATACCCCATCGGAGGTCGACTTTTCAGGAGAGATCCTCTATGGCAGCGACCATGCCTACTACATGAACGTTCTCAGGCATGCTGGAACCTCTTCGGTAGGAGTGGCAGAAGTCGTTCCGGCCCACACTGATTTCATTATAGACCTGCCGATCGGCAGCATTGCGTCCTACCTTAAGGCCTACCGCAACTACCTGGACGCCAAAACAAGGCTGGACAAGTATGAATATACTCTTTCAAAGCAAAAGAAAGAAACCGGCAAGTCCGCTGAGGATTGGGCAAAGGCACTCGACATAAAGGAAGTGGCCGTGGCCGACATCCACTTCGGAGACAAGATCAGGCAACTGGTTCTCATCAAGCCGGGCAACAAGCAGAATACCGACGGGGTATTCGATTTCAGCCCATTCTCCAGCTTCGTAAGGACTCTGTTCGGAGATATATTCACCGGAGAGGATGAATCCTCTGCAACCATGGTGAAGGGTTGGATCGTAGCAGGATCGGGAGATTGTGTGGAAGCATATTCAAAGATGATGGGAGAGAGCCTCAAGGAAAGGCTTTCCGGCAACGGTCTTGGCGACAGGATTCCCCAGAAAGGCTGCGGCTTCTGGATGTACCATTCCCTCACCGAGGATCCCAACATCATCGACGCCACTTTCAGTCCTATGATGGCCAAAGGATTCCGCAACGTGATAAAGGGTGTCACCTTCGTTCCGGTCACCCTTTCTGCAATGGCCAAGGGAGATAAGATGGTACTGGAGATGAACCTTACCCGCACCAACATCACCAAGAGCAAGGTTCCGGATTCCATAATCTCTGACAGGGATACTGCTATCGTGGTGCCGTCAGGGCCTTACAAAGTCATGAACAGTGCCACGGGAAAGGAAAATACCTTCTACCAGAACAGCCATCTTTCACTCTGCCTTCAGGACGAGAACGGAAAGGATGTCTGGGGCATTCCATTCAAGCATCCGGTCCTGGGATATGTCCGGGAGGTGGATTTCTACAACAACGGGAAACTGCAGTACCTTTTCGCAGCGGACAGCAAACTCTACCTGATAGACCGGCTGGGCCGCTTCGTGGGTGGTTTCCCTATCGACTTAGGCAAGAAAATTGCGGTGGGTCCGGAGGTTTTTGACTTCGCCGGAGACAAGGCCTACAATGCGATGGTCCTCTTCAAGGACAACACAGTCGGATTGTATGACCTTAAAGGAAAGGTGGCGGCCTCATGGAAAGGGATAACCGCAAAGGAGACCATCAAGGCCATCCCTGAACTCCTTGAGGGGAAGAATGGGAAATACTGGGTGGTCAGGACTTCCAACCAGACGATGGTCTATCCCTTCAGCGGAGGTGATCCGCTGGTCAAGGGAGAAGGAAACAAGATGATCAGGCCTGACAGCAGGATCACCATAAATGAGAAAGGCTCCGTTTCCGCAAAATGCTATGACGGGAAGGACAGGACTTTCAAATTGGACATTGAAAAACGGTAAAGAATGAACGAATTCCAATTCCAATCGGTCAATAAATTGATCGAAAAGAGCTTCAGGGACAATTGGGACAGGCAGGCCCTGTCCAACTACCAGGGAGTCAGTCTTTGCTACAGGGATGTGGCAAGAAGGATTGAGAAACTCCATATAGCATTCGAGAAGTGTTTCCTCCACAAGGGAGACAAGGTGGCCATCTGCGCCCGCAACCAGGTCAACTGGGCTGTCAGCTATCTGGCAACGATGACCTACGGTGCCGTGGTGGTACCGATCCTCCATGAGTTCAAGCCAGGAAACATCCATTATCTGGTCAACCATTCCGAGGCCAAGGTCCTCTTTGTGGACGACGTGATCTGGGAAGGGCTTAGCCCGGATGAGATGCCCGGTGTCTATGCAGTGGTCAGGATCAACACCTTCCAGCTCCTCTATGCCAAGAATGACAGGATCATCGAGGCCCGCGAGCACATGAATGAATATTTTGGAAAGCGTCACCCCAATGCCTTCCTCCCCGAAGACCTCTGCTACTATAAGGACTCCCCCAACGAACTGGCAATGATCAACTACACCTCCGGTACCTCCGGATTCTCTAAAGGTGTGATGATCCCCTACCGCGCCTTGTGCTCCAACATCCAGTTCGCAAAGCAAGTCCTTCCGGAACTGAACAACAAATCCAATGTGGTCTCGATGCTTCCGACTGCCCACATGTACGGAATGATGTTCGAGTTCCTCTTTGAGATGACCATCGGAATGCACGTACATTTCCTCACCAGGGTACCGAGTCCGAAGATCATCATGCAGGCGCTCCAGGAAGTCAAGCCAAACATCATCATAGCAGTCCCCCTCATCATCGAGAAGGTTTACAAATCCAAGATCCAGAAGACCATTGAAAAGGGCAGCATCAAGACAATGCTCAGGATTCCGGGCCTCAATGATATGGTCCGTAAGAAGATACGTACAGAGCTTGTCAGCGCCTTCGGAGACAACTTCATCGAAATTATCATGGGTGGAGCTGCCTTCAATAAGGACATCGAGAAATTCTTCTGGGATATCGACTTCCCTTACACTGTTGGATACGGGATGACAGAGTGCGCTCCCATTATCGCCTACGCCCATTTCGACAAGAAGAAGCTCTATTCCTGCGGCCAGGCAGCATACAACATGCAGATAAAGATTGATTCCGAAGATCCGGAGAGGATCGAAGGAGAGATCCTCTGCAAGGGTCCCAACACAGCCCTCGGTTACTACAAGAACGAGGAAGCCACCAAGGATCTCTTCACGGAGGATGGCTGGATGAGGACAGGAGACATGGGTATCATCGACAAGGACGGCTACCTCTTTATCAGGGGCCGCAGCAAGTGCATGATCCTCGGTCCCAACGGACAGAACATCTATCCCGAGGAGCTTGAGACTGTAATCAACGCCGTGACCTACGTTGTCGATTCCCTTGTTATTGAAGACAACGGAGGACTCACAGCCCTCATCTATCCGGACTACCACCAGGCAGAACTTGACGGGCTCAGCCGCGCTGACCTCGAGAAGAACCTGACTGCCCTCCTTCCTGATATCAACAAGGAGATTCCCGGCTACGCACAGATCCGCAAGATTGAGTTCATGCCCGAAGATTTCGAGAGGACTCCGAAGCGTTCAATCAAGAGATACCTTTACCAGAGAAACGGCAAATAATGGAAAAGTTCGACCAAAGATACCTTGAGATGGCCGGAATCTGGGCCAGGAATTCCTACTGCAAAAGGCGCCAGGTAGGTGCTCTGATAGTCAAGGACAAGATGATCATCTCCGACGGCTACAATGGCACTCCTTCCGGATTTGAGAACATCTGTGAAGACGAGAACGGAGTGACCAAGCCATACGTCCTCCATGCTGAGGCCAATGCTATCACGAAGGTGGCCAAATCCGGAAACAGCAGCGAGGGAGCCACCCTTTATGTAACGGCTTCTCCTTGTCTGGAATGCTCCAAACTGATCATCCAGGCCGGAATTAAAAGGGTAGTCTATAATGATGAATACCGCCTGACTGACGGGGTTGACCTCCTTAGAAGGGCTGGGGTCGAAGTGGAAAAGATAGATTAGGATGAAGCGTTACACCCCTCTGCTAATAGCCATCCTCGGCATCCTCGTAGGAGCCCTCTCGGTGGCCAGTTACAACACCTATCTCCAGAAAAAGAGGCTATATAAGGCCCAATATGGGGAATGGCGCAAGTTGAACCTTATCCTGGACCAGGTTGACAGGAACTATGTCGACACCGTGGACAACAAGAAGGTGACCGACGCGGCTATAGTAGCCGCCCTTGCCGAGCTGGACCCCCATTCTGTTTACATGCCCCCGGTAGAACTGGATGCTGCAGAGACTGACCTTGCCGGTAATTTCGACGGAATAGGAATCCAGTTCAACGTCCCCAATGACACTGCCATTATCATGGAAGTCATCCCTGGCGGACCATCTGAAAAAGCCGGTCTGCTCCAAGGCGACAGAATCCTCAAAGTAGGAGACAAGGATATCGCCGGAGTGAATTTCCCGCAGGACAGCATGGTCCGCAGGATGAAAGGGCCGGCAGGTTCCAAGGTTGAAATCCTTGTCGGAAGGGGCAAGGAGAAGATCCCCTTCGAGATTACTAGGGGAAAGGTTCCTGTCCACTGCGTAGATGCGGCTTTCATGATAGACGATACCACCGCCTACCTCAAACTCTCGAAGTTCAGCAAGACGACCTTCCAGGAGGTAAACCAGGCGGCAGTCAAGCTTCTCGCCCAAGGGATGAAGAAACTCATCTTCGACCTTCGGGACAACAGCGGAGGCTATTTTGACCAGGCACTGCTCCTCAGCAACATGTTCCTCGAGAAAGGAGAGGAGATAGTCTACATGCAGGGTCTCCACCGCAAGAAGGAAGATTACAAAGCTGATGGCAGGGGCATTATGAAAGACATCACCCTTGACGTGCTGATCAACGAATCGACCGCTTCCTCAAGCGAAATATTCGCCGGCGCCATACAGGACAATGACAGGGGAAGGATCATCGGCCGCAGGTCTTTCGGCAAGGGCCTTGTACAGGAGCCCATCTACTTCAACGACGGTTCTGGAGTGAGGCTCACCGTAGCCAGATTCTATACCCCTTCAGGAAGATGCATCCAGAAGCCATATTCAGATGACTACCGCTATGACATCTACAAACGGTATTCAGGCGGAGAGATGTACCAGGCGGACAGCATCAAGGTTGATTCCACAGCAGCCTTCAAAACGGTAGCCGGAAGGACAGTTTTCGGAGGAGGAGGAATAATCCCCGATATCTTCGTTCCGCTGGACACCACCCGCGCAAGTAATTTCTTCATTGCCTGCAACCGGAAAACCACCCAGATGAGATTCGCATCGGCGATGTTCGACCGCTACAAGGATTCCCTCTCAGGAATAAGCGATTTCGGAGAGCTCGACCGCTTCCTGGACAAGATGAACATCCCTTCCAGATTCCGTGAATATGCTGC
>CAMHFA010000022.1 GCA_946184255.1 uncultured Bacteroidales bacterium | reverse complement strand
GAACAGATCCAGGGTGCCTACCAGCTCTGGCAGCAGGCAATCGTCCAGGAAGACGTGATGAAAAAGTCATTGGACAGGGTTCAGAGGCTGTACGACCAGAAAGTGATAGCCGCCCAGAAATACGATGAAACCAAGGCTAAGTACGATGCTGCAGTTGCCCAGACACTGGCGGCAAAGAGCCAGTACGACATGGCCGTCAGCGGAGCGAGGATGGAAGACAAGGCCGCTGCCAGGGCTCTTGTCGATCAGGCTTCGGGCGCCGTTCAGGAAGTTGAGTCCTATCTCAGCGAGCTGTACCTGATTTCGCCAGCCGACGGAATCATCTCAGCCACTTATCCCAAGGTCGGAGAACTTGTCGGTCAGGGATCCCCTGTCGCAAGCGTCATCGACTTGAAAGACATCTGGTTCACATTCAACGTCAGGGAAGATTATCTTCATGGGATGAAGCAAGGCGACAAGGTCACCGTGGTTATTCCCGCACTTGACGGCAAGGAGATCACCGCAACTGTCAACTACATCGCTGTCCGTGAATCCTACGCCACCTGGAAGGCCACGAAAGAGACGGGAATGTACGATGCAAAGACCTTCGAGGTCAGGGCCGTTCCGGACCAGGCCGTGGAAGGGATACTTCCCGGAATGTCTGCAATCGTCAAACAGAAATAAGGCTTTTCAATCATGACCAATTGGCAAAGGATACGTGCTGTCGCGGGCCGCGAACTCAGGATAATCAGGAACCGTCCTCTTTATCTGGTGGGTTCGGTGGGCGTGATCGCCTTCTGCGCCATCTTCTTCCTGACATTCCTGGGCGGAGGCCTTCCGCATGACATACCTATCGGAGTGGTCGATGAAGACAATTCCTCTACTTCCAGGAATTTCTGCCAGCAACTCGACGCGACACAACTGGGAAAGACAGTCCATTACGAATCTTTCGCATCCGCCAGGGAAGACATGATCAGCGGGAAGATCTCCTCCGTCTGTCTGATTCCCGAAGGCCTCAACGAAGACGTCCAGGCTTTCCGTCAACCGAAGATAACCTTCTACGTGAACGGTCTCTATTTCGTCAGCGGAGCTTTGGCATGGAAAGACCTCCTGACCATGGTGAACATGGCCAACGGTGCCGTACAGAGGGAGATGCTAAGGGCAAATGGCTACAATGACAGCCAGATAATGGGGATGATACGCCCTATCGACATAGACACCCACCAGATCGGCAACGTCACCACCAGCTACAACTACTACCTCAGCGGCCTGCTGCTGCCGGGTATATTGGAGATGATAGTGATCCTGGTGCTCATCTATTCCCTCGGGGCCGAACTCAAGTTCGGGACATCCAGGCATTTGATGGAGACCTCCGGTCATTCGATAGTGAATGCCATCTCAGGGAAACTGCTTGTGTGGACCGGGGTATTCACGGTCCTCGGCTTCATCCTTGTGATGTTGCTCTACCATCAGCTGCATTTCCCGATGAACGGAAAGATATTCAATATGTTCATCCCGATGCTGCTACTGGTTCTTGCAAGTGAAGCGATTGCGATATTCATCATAGAACTGGTCCCCGTTCCAAGGCTCGCCTTGAGTATTGGGGCACTCTACAGCGTACTGGGTTTCTCCCTTGCAGGATTCACCCTGCCTCTGGAAGCCATGCCTCCGTACATCCAGGGGCTTGCCGCCATCTTCCCGCTGAGGCACTACTATCTCTTCTATGTCCAGGAAGCGATCTTCGGTGCCGGATTCGCCGGATGGTGGAAAGAAGTCATCTACCTGATGCTCTTCCTGTTCATTCCGCTGGCCGGCTTGATCCGCCTCAAGAATGCCTACATCCACCAGAACTATCCTAAAGAATAAGAATCATGGCAAACACATTCATAAAGACTTGGTTGCATGACTGGTGGGGAATCTTCTGCCACGAGTTGAAGCAGATCTTCTCAGATGGAGGAGTTCTTCTGATCTTCTTTGTAGCCGGCCTTGCCTATCCTTTGCTCTACAATGTAATCTATCTAAACGGAATCCTATCCGAAACTCCGGTAGCCATAGTGGACGACGCTGCCTGTTCCGACAGCCGCAGGTTCATCAGGGAGATTGATGCGACAAGGGAGATTGAGGTCGCCGCCAAATGTATCAACATGGAAGAGGCCAAGAAACTCATGCAGGAAAGGAAGGTCAACGGGATCGTCTATTTCCCCCGCGAATTCGGAAAGAAGCTCGCAAACGGAGAGACAGCGACCCTGTCCCTCTACACCGACATGAGCAGCTTCCTATACTACAAGAACGCGATGATCGGCACCAACTTCGTGATGCTCCACGAGGTAGGGCAAATCCAGATGGAAAGGTATTCAATGGCCGGAATGACGGAACAGGCTGCCTCTCAGGTCATCAAACCTCTCGGTTATGAGGACAACAACCCCTACAACAGGGCCTTCGACTACAGCTTTTTCCTGATCTCAGCAATACTCATGATCATAATCCAGCAGACATTGTTCTACGGCATGTCCTTGCTAGTCGGGACCCAAAGGGAGCGGAACCACAGTTTCGCTTCCCTCCCCGACATACTCCAGGGCAATGGAGTGGGACGTGTGGTTCTCGGACGAGGAGCAGCCTACTGGATTCTCTATCTGGGAATAGGCATGTACATCGCCTTCATAGTACCGGCGATCTTCGGCATACCCCAGAGGGGTGATTTCTGGAACGTCCTTGCCCTGCTGGTATTCTTCATTACCGACTGCGTGTTTTTCAGCATGACCTGGAGCACCTTTATCACCAGGAGGGAATCCGTGTTCCTGTTGTTCCTGGCTATGTCTCCAATCCTCGTCTTCCTGACAGGATGCTCATGGCCGACAGTGGCCTTCCCGGGATTCTGGAAAGCATTCTCCTATGTGTTCCCCTCAACCTTCGGAGTCCAGGGCTTTATCAACCTGAGCACTGCAGGAGGCGACATCTCCGCGGCAGGAAGGCAGATGACATTCATGGTCCTTCAGACCATTATCTACTTCTTCCTCTCCTTCGTGTGCATCTATGCTGAGAATTGGGTAATCAGGCACAAGGAGCAGATTCACGAAAGAAGGGACGAAATAACCCACCGCATCGGTATAGACCGTGCGGAGGATGCAAGGATAATCAAGGGAAACTGATCCCTCAATTCTTATTCACCAACATGGAACGCGACGCGGAGATCCTCGATTTCCGCGTCCGTTATTGGTTTAAGGCTGCCCAGAGGGGCTGCGAGGATGAGTGAACGAGCGCTGAAGTCAGCCACTTCCAGCCTGTCGAAAGTGTTGATGAGCTTGTCTCCCGTGACAACCACGGAATCATTCTCAAGCATCACGAACGGCCTGTTGCGGAATTCGTCGGCAAGGGTGGAAAGGTGCTCGTCGTACTGGCTTCCAAATGGGAAGGTCGGTATGTCCTGGAGGAATATCCAGCTTTCAGGAATAGTCCTTACATCGAACTTGACCCCGGTCGTGCAGAAGCCCATGAGGGCAGGTGACTGGGTCAGGATAATCGAATTGACCTTGGGATTGCGGCGGTAGATTTCGTAGTGAAGGGCAACCGAGCGGCTAGCCATCTTGCCGGCCTCGACCATTCCGTCCTTGATCTGGACTATGTCTTCAGGATCGATGTCCCATCGCTGGACATTGGAAGGCGTGATCAGGAAGTCATTGCCTCTCCACCTTACTGAAGCCGTCCCATAGGAACTGCACATAAGGCCTTGGGAGCAAGCCCTGCGGACTATCTGGCAGATCTCGGAACGGATAGCCCTTTCATCTGAAGGATGGTCCACGTTCATGAAATGCTCGAAAGGAGTGTTTACGGCCATTTCATGACGGTTAATCTGCTCTTCAGTAAGGTATTTCGGCTCACCGAGGGTCTTTGCATTGAGAATTGTCCTGGCACAGAGCTCCAAGGTCTCGAAACGCTGATAAGCGTCTGCGATATCCTCTCCATAAAGAACCACACCGTGGTTTTCCATTATGACTGCCTTGAACTCGGGATTCCTCCTGAACTCTTCGACAATCTTCTTTCCGAGGAGTTCGCTGCCCGGGAGGGCATATTCAGCAAATCCTACCGGTCCGCAGACAGCCCTTGCCTGCGGAATGATGCTTGTGTCCGGAATTTCATGGACCACGCTGAAGGTCACGAGTCCAGGGGGATGGGCGTGGATGACTGAACGGGCCTTGGGATTCATCCTGTAGATAGCCTTGTGGAAAGGATATTCCGAAGAAGGCCTGTGAGGGCCGACAATCGTGCCGTCGGCTTTCACGCACATTATGTCCTCGGGCCTGAGGGAACCCTTATCGATTCCGGCAGGGGTTATCCACATGTCACCGTTTCCGTCCATGATGGACAGGTTGCCACCGGAGGTGGTGGTCATTCCGCTGCGGTAGATCCTGCCTATGATTATCGCAATCTGCTCTGCAGGATGCATGAGTTTTATATCCAGTTGTTTCATATTATGCTAGCATTACCTGGCCGCCCGTAACAGGGATGGCCTGTCCGGTCTCGCCGGTCTGGTCTATGGCATAGAGGATCGCCTTGCAGACATCCACCGGGTTGCATCCCTTGCGCATGGGCACTTTTGAGAGATAATATTCTTTGACATCGGCCACTGTCTTTGCTCCCGGAGCCTTTCCAGCCTTGAGATACTGGATGAACAGGCCTTTCTCCGGGTCGCTCCAAAGCGGACCGTCATAATAGTTGCCGGGGCAGATGGAATTGACCTTGATCCGGAACGGAGCCAGCTCGAGGGCAAAGGACTGGGTCAGTCCTATACCTCCGAATTTCCCTCCTGCATAGGCGAAATTGGCCTTGCTTCCCACCAGTCCGCTCTTCGAGTTGATCTGGACTATGTCAGCAAAATACTCAGGATCATGAGCGGTCTCTACCTTCATCACATGGCTCGCAACCTTGGCGCAGAAGAAATAGGCCTTGTAGTTGATGTTGGTGACGAATTCGAAGTTCTCCGGAGTCATGGCTTCGAGATCTCCTGCACGGACTACACCCGCATTGGAGACAAAGGCATCGAGGGCGCCGAAGTTTACCACTGTCTCTTTGATGAGGTTCCTTAGGCTGTCCATGTCTGCGACATTGGTCTTCACGAAGATGGCCTTGTTTGCCCCGGCGATCTCGTTGAATCCCTCTGCCGTCTTGACTCCAGTGACCTCATTCAGGTCGGCAACCACTATGTTTGCGCCTTCCTTGATCAGCTCGCGGGCGATACCCTCTCCGAATCCCTGGGCAGCACCCGTCACGATTATGGTCTTGCCTTCGACACGACCCTTTGAGGCGGTCGAGGCCACTTTGCGGCGGTAATTCTCGACTTCCCAATTGTCGATGAATGCTATCTGGCGGGGCGTCATCGGATGCTCGCCTCCGAACGAAGAAGCGTACCATGCCACCTTCATCGAATCCAGGAACACTTCCGTGACAGTCTTGGCTTCCTTGGCGTTGGAGCCCACAGCAACAAGTCCTATTCCCTTGATAAGCAGCACCTTTGGGGTGTGCCCACGCCTTTCGACATAGGCCTCGATCTTCCTTTCAGCCTGCTTGACCATGTCCTCCGGATCCTTGGGGTCGATGAATATATATTCGCTCTTGCAATAGACGATTCCGTCCGGAGTGAATGGCTTGAGAATGGAAGCGGCTGCCTCCCTGCCCTGGATGAAGCTTTCGACCAGAGCATTATTGGTGACCTTCAGGGTTTTCAAGCCCCTTCCAGAACGGCTTAGGATCGTACGGATGGCGGGAACTGTCTCGCTTACACAGTCACACACAGGTGCATCCCCCTCAGGCAGAGGCTTGACGATCGTCTCAAGTTTAGACATGATTCCGTCGTAGATCTCATCGATCTCTTCCGTTGTGTCAGCTCCGACGAAGATTCCGTGGTTCTGGAGGAAGATCACCTTAGGATCAGACCCGTTCTGCTTCCTGTAGGATTTTATCCTGTCATATACCTTCTTGAATAGGGTGTACCCCGGATCCGTGTAAGGGATATACAACGCATCCGGGAAGAAATGGGCGCACAGGGCCTCGGCATCCTTGCTGCACATCAGGCCGTTGACAAGGGTAGGATGGAGATGTACCACAAAGGCCGCCTCCATGCAATTGTGAAGGGAAGTCTCCACGGAGGGACGCCTGTCCTTCGTTATGCATGCAGCTGCCAGGTCGTTCTTAACCTGCTCTTCCCTTTCAGAAGTGTTGCTGCTATATTTCTTTTCACCCATCGGATTGAGCTTGGAACGGTCCAGAACCGCGAATCCTTCTTCACCGATAGTTGCGAGGGCATGGCCACTGGCCTTTACCCAGAGTCTTTCTTCATTCTTGTACGAAGTGTTTCCGCCTCCGGCAATCACATAACGGTCGTCCCGGCCGTACTTCCGGGACACTTCCACCAACTTGTCAATCTCAGACATATTCCTAAATGATAATTGTTTTCATTATTATTTCGGCACCCGCATCGACTGAATCGAGACCTGCCTGATGTGCCACAACCTTGCAGGCTCCGCGGAAATTGATCTCCCTCAACTTTTCGCTCAAGCCTTCCGGATGGTCGCTTGTGCGCAGTTTGATCGGCTCAAGGGCAGGAGTATTGTGTTCGGAACCGAATGTAACCGTAAAGCCCTCGTCCATCAGATATGATGAATAATCTTCAAGGACCCTGGTAGTGTTACGGGTGGTGATGAATTCGGCTGAGGTGATTCCGCGCTTTTTCAGGGTGTCGGCAGCCTTCTGCAAATCCCCTTCGAAATCAGTGAAGTCCCCCTTTGCGTTGTCAGCAAGGAAAGGATAGGTCGGGATGCCTCCGGCAGCCTTGATGATTTCGCAGACTGTCTCCATCGGGAGGAATGCCTTGGGATCCTCAGGGACAAAGGCCGCTCCACCTGCCTTGAGGAGCCTGGAGCGGATTTCATTCTCGACCGCAGCCTTGTTGTCCGGGGATGATTTGAGGGGAACCCCTCCGAAAATCTTCTCATACACAGGAAGGGCATCATCAAACCTGTCCTCGATCTCCATTCTCAATGCCTTTGCCAGATGGCGTTCACGTACAGAGCCCTTGGTCAATTCGCTGACAATCTTCCTGAAATCAAGATTGAAGCCCGCACCAACGGCATCCAGGTGGGCATTCAATTTACCGCACATCCTTTCAACCTGAAGGTTGGATTCTTTTCTGACATCGTCAAGAAGTTTCGCTTCCCTCCCCTTCAGGATTACCGGGCAGGCCAGCCCCTTTCCGCTAATGTAGGTACGGCCGGGATTATTGGGATCGTTGACCCTCAAACCAGCAGCTTGATCCTCGCTGTTAAGTGATATGAATTCAATATTGAACATCGGGCAAAGATGCCTGGCAGAGCAGCCCTCGCTCCAGGCACCATAGCCATCAGTACTGTAAAAGTCATTTATTCCCACCACTTTGACACCCTCGGAGGCAGCCATGTCAAGAGCCTGGTCCACATCGGAAAAGGCACTGAAGGAATAGGGTGTGTGAAGATGGGCGTTGACGTCGAAAATGGTCATGATTCAGTTATGGTTTTAGTCATTCAAAGTTAGCAATAATCCTCGAATTATCTATCTTTGTAAACATGAAGAAAGCTACTCTTTGTTTGGTTGCCACACTCTGCGGCATGATTGCCGGAACCTTCCCGGCAAAGGCACAAAATCCACGGCAGACCCAGAAGAAGGAATCGGAATTCGTAGAAGAATACCTCACTCCTGTCAGGGTGATGAAGACAGAAGGATATGTCTCCGGCAGTGAAAACCTAATGGCACCCTATGTCGGTCAGGTCTCGACAGATGAGCCTGATGTCACTGTCTTCAAGACAACCAAGGACGGGAAGGCTTCCGTACTCCTTGACTTCGGCAAGGAAATCCAGGGCGGAGTCCAGATCGTCCGTTCTATATCGGATGACCACTCCGCAGCCATATTCCACCTGTGCTTCGGTGAATCAGTTTCGGAAGCGATGAGCGACGTGAATGCCGAAGAATCAACCGCGACTAACGACCATTCTGTACGCGATTTTGAGACTGCGGTTCCATGGCTTGGCTCCGCAGTGATAGGTGAGACCGGCTTCCGCTTCCTCAGGATTGACCTGGTCTCTAAGGACGTCGAAGTCCCCGTCCGAGCGATAAGGGCTGTGTCCAGATACAGGGACATCCCATGGCTCGGATCCTTCAAGTGTGATGACGAAAGGATCAACAAGATCTGGGAGACCGGTGCCTACACCGTACATCTGAACATGCAGGACTACCTGTGGGACGGCATAAAAAGGGACCGTCTCGTCTGGATCGGAGACATGCATCCCGAGGTAATGACGGTGAACACAGTCTTCGGGAACCATGATGTCGTCCGAAAGAGCCTTGACTATGTACGTGACAAGACCCCAGCATCCTCGTGGATGAACGGGATCTGCTCCTACTCCCTCTGGTGGATCATCATCCAGAACCATCTCTACTGGTACTACGGTGACAAGGATTATCTTTCCGCGCAGAAGGCCTACCTGACAGAGCTTCTGCGCAACGTGATGAAGAATGTCGATGGGAACAAGGAGAACTACAAGGACGGGCGGTTCATTGACTGGCCGACTAACGACAATCCGGATGCCATCCATGCAGGACTCCAGGCACTGACTGTCAGGGCCCTTGAGGCAGGCTCCGAACTTGCAGGATGGCTTTCCGAACCGGCTTTGAGCCGGGAATGCAAGGACGTCGCCGCCAGGCTCAAGACTTATGTCCCTGACCATAAGGGCAACAAGGAAGCAGCCGCACTCCTGGCGATCCAGGGAATGATTGACGGGAAGACCGCCAAGAACGTAATAGTCAAGGACGGAGCCAAGGATTTCACCTCATTCATGGGCTACTACATGCTTGAGGCTCTTGCCAAGAGCGGGGACTATGCCGATGCTATCAATCTGATTTCCGAGTATTGGGGAAAGATGCTGGATCTCGGGGCAACAACATTCTGGGAAGATTTCAATTATGAGGACTCCAAGAATGCCGCCAGGATCGACGAATTCGTACCGGAAGGGAAGTTCGACATCCATGCCGACGGCGGAGCCTACTGCTACGTTGGCCTCCGCCACAGTTTCTGCCACGGATGGGCATCCGGTCCTACAGCATGGCTGAGCCAGCACATCCTTGGAGTGGAACCAGCCGAGCCCGGTTTCAGGAAGGTAAGGATCAAGCCCCATCTCGGAAATCTGAAATGGGTTGAAGGCAGTTTCCCCACCCCCTATGGAGTGATCCATGTCACTCACAGCAGGCGGCCTGACGGACAGATTTCTTCGAAGGTGGAACTCCCTGAAGAAGTGGAATTATCTGAAGAGTAAGGTTATTCCAGGAAAACTTAAATCACCGAAAGGGCAACGTCCATCATCTGGGTGAAGGTCTTCTGACGTTCCTCCGAGGTGGTGACTTCACCGGTAAGCAAGTGGTCGGAGATGGTAAGGATCCCGAGGGCACGGTTACCGCTGCGTGCAGCGTTGAAATACAATGCCGCAACTTCCATTTCGACAGCAAGGACACCCATGGAAATCCATCTTTCGGTCCGGGGATTCTCCCTGTAGAAGACATCGGAAGACAAGACGTTACCTACTTTGTAACGGTAACCCATTCGGTCACAGGAATCAGCGGCCGCCCGCAGGAGGCCGAAATCCCCTATGGGAGCGAAGACTCCACCAAGTTCATACTGATCACCGTAGTTGGAATCGGTGCATGCTCCTTCGGCGATCACCAGGTCTCCGACTTTAAGATCACGGGTGTAGGCACCGGCACTGCCGACACGGATTATGGTCTTCACACCGTAGAAATGGAAGAGTTCATAGGTGTACAGGCCGATCGACGGCATGCCCATGCCGTGACCCATCATGCTGACGGGTTTGCCTTTATAAGTTCCGGTGTATCCCAGCATGCCTCTCACTTCATTGAAGCACACAGGATTCTCGAGATATTTTTCTGCCATGAACTTGACCCTTAAGGGATCTCCCGCCATGATCACTGTCTCGGCTATCTCGCCGCATTTTGCTCCGATGTGGGGTGTAGGGGTATTATTTTCTTTCATAACGCATTATGTGGTGGTGAATTCTACTTGGAAGTGCAACACACTTCAAAAGTTAAAGATAAATAAATGTTTACAGTATTCAAAAGGTGTAGCACTTTTGGATATAATCTGCTTACTGATTACTATACTCAACTGACAGAAGGTGGTCGACAGGCCACGATTTGATTGTTATTCTGGCCTATCGGCCACCAGAGGTGTCTATCAAGCAACGATAAACCTTTTATCGTGACC